>CAKOOW010000090.1 GCA_934098445.1 uncultured Bacilli bacterium | reverse complement strand
GCTTTTAAATCATTTTTTTCTTTTTTTAATTTCTCTCTTTCTTCTTGAATTTGCGATTTTTCTTCTTGAATTTGTGACTTTTCTTCTTGAATTTGTGATTTCTCTTCTTGAATTTGTGACTTTTCATCTTGAATCTTAGCTTTTTCATCTTGAATGTAAGCCATATCTGTATTGAAAGCCATTTCATGATTAGAATATCCCGTATAAAGAGCAATATTATCATCATCGTGAGATAATTCTACTACTCTGTCTACAAACTTTCTAGCTTCTTCTTCACTCATAACTTCTTTTGCTCTCTTTAGTAGAGTTTCTTCTGTATCAGCAAACATTAACATACACCATTTAGCCACCTTTCGTTCTCGTTCATCAGCATCATTATACCATGATTTAAGGACAAAATTACTAAAAATATGATAAATTTCATCAGCCCATCCCAAAGTTGCCGTCCCATCATCATTTAACATTTTACCAACTGTGATAAATTTATTAGAATGATAATCAAAGAAATTATAATTCAACTGTATGACGCGGGGAATATCCTTATAATTTTTATCACCAATATTTAAAGTATTCGCTCCGATTGAGTTACTATAGACTTTATTACGATAAGACATCGAAAGACTAGAATTAACTTCTATATTAATATATTCTTCCTTGTCATTTTTACCCTCTTTAAATGTTCTTTTTACAATTAAGTCAACCTGACCAAGGGCATTCTTGCGACTTTTAACCCTTAAGTTTCTATTACGATAAATTACATTACCAATAAAATCTTCTTCTTGCATATTTAAAGTATCTGCTAAAAGTTTATTTAAGGCAAAACCATAATTAGGATCATTAAAAATCTGGGTAAAAATAAAATCGTATTTGGGAGGGATTATTTCTCCTGGTTTTAATACATAGGTGCGAGCATTCTTTCTTGATTCTTTCTTTTCCATACTACAATCCTTCTTTCTACTTTTAAAATCCAATTATTTATCATCAAGACCTCCTTATCTAAGAAAAATAACTTCAACGGAAAAATTAGCCTTCTATATATATATTGGCAGTCGAAGGCGATTTTTGTTCATAAATTACTAAAAAGATGTAAAAAATTTTAATTTTCTTATAATTTTCCACTTTCTGTAATAAAAAAGTAATAAAACTGTTATCATTCTAATTAGTTATATTATAAAAAATAGAAAGATTCATCAAAAAAAGTAGACTTTTCATCTACTTACTTTCAATACTCTCTTATTAACCTTACTTCTCATAAGATTATCCTTTTCTCTAGCCTCTAAATCTAATAATAACTCTCTTATCTCTAAATCTATATCTTCCATAGAATCTATTATTACCTCATCTCTCGTACTTAATAATTCACTTTTTAAGATTCTCTTCATCCTTAGATTATCTTCTATTTTCTTTAGTATATTTATTTCTTCTTGCGTATAAAATCTTAAAGTACTTCCCATAATATCCCTCTTATATAGTATATTCTTTTACTTAAAATTATCTACATCAATAAGAGGATATATATCTATTCC
>CAKOOW010000089.1 GCA_934098445.1 uncultured Bacilli bacterium | reverse complement strand
TTATTATTAACATCATAAGCTACATAAGATTTTTCTGTTTTATAACCTAATTTATCATCATAGTTTAAGACATATCCATCAGGTAATTCATATAACTTTGGACTATAAACAGCGAAGATGCCATTCTCAATATTATATTCATCCGTATTAATTTTAGTTATCTGATGCTCATAACCTACAATCCTTGTTAATAAGCAAATATTGTCGTTATGATTAACGGTATATTCATTAATTGCCACCACTAAACCGCCGGTTACCACCAAAGCTAATAAAGCGTTACTAGCATATTTTTTTATCTTTTTAATTTCTATTTTCATCATGATCCTCTTTTCTGCAAGTTCTAATTATAAGTTATCATTTTGTAAATTACAAGTTATTTTTTCTAATTTCACAAGACTTTCACAATTAGGAAGAAAAACGAAGAATAATTCTAATCTTAGAAAGAAAAAAAGACGAATAAACGTCTTCTAAATTGAATCAATATTTATCTTTACTTTACCTAACTTCATAATATAAGCCTTGGCTTGAACAAGAACGCGGATGGAATTAGCCATCTTACCACCTTTACCAATTACACTGGAACGGTCAGCATCGCTAACTAAAACTTCCAAAACTAAACCTTCTTCAAACTTAAATTCGCTAACGCGAACTTTATCAGGATTACTAACAATTGATTTAACTAGGTATTCAGTAAATTCCCTTAATTCCATAAATTAGTTTTCTTTCTTTTTTGAATCAGCATACTTCTTCATGATACCTTCATGAGCTAGAATATTTTTAACTGTATCAGTTGGTTCAGCCCCGTTATTTAACCATTTAAGAGCTTTTTCTTCATCAACAGTAACTACTGCTGGAGTCTTAATAGGATTATAAGTACCAACAGTTTCAATAAATCTACCATCTCTAGGGCATCTAGAGTCAGCGGCTACAATTCTATAAAATGGTTTTTGTTTAGAACCCATTCTTTTTAATCTTAATTTAACGGCCATAATTGTTCCTCCTTCTTTTAATGTATTTTTATTTTAACACTTGCTATATCATCTGTCAATCTTTTTTAGTTAACAGGCGTTATATTTTAGGCTGACTTACCAAGAAAAAAGGAAGAATTACTCTCCCTTAACAATATTGATAGCAGCACGCATTTTCATATCATATTTAACCATGTCTAAGCCACCAAATTCTTTTAATAAATCTTCTTTAGTCATGCCATAGTTTTTAGCCATTTCTAGAGCTTTAGCTTCAGCATCTTTATCACTAATTTCAATCTTTTCTACTTTAGCCACATTCTCAAGTAAGAATCTTTCTTTTACTCTCTTAGTAGCCATTTCTTCATATTGTTTATGTAAGTCTTCATGAGTCATCCCTGTAAATTGCATGTATTGTTCTAAAGTTAAACCATTCATTTTTAGTTGTTCACTCATTTGATCAATCATTCTATGAATTTCATCATCAATAATCTCAGGATTAATTTCAACTTTCATATTAGAAGTAGCAGCCTCTAAGCATTCATCAATATATTTATTTTCAATATCAGCTTCTTTACGAGTTTTAATTTGTTCTTTAATTTTAGCTTCTAATTCTTCTTTAGTCTTAACA
>CAKOOW010000088.1 GCA_934098445.1 uncultured Bacilli bacterium | reverse complement strand
TTTAGGATTTGCTTATAAGAAATTAGATTATGTACCTCAAAATATTAAAGAATTAGAAAAAGAAGAAAATAATCTATCTTTTGCTGGTATTTTAGGAATGATAGATCCCCCAAGAGAAAGTGTTAAAGAAAGTGTTCTTCTATGTAAAAAAGCGGGAATTAGACCTATTATGATTACGGGGGATTCTATTGATACGGCAATTGCGATAGCTAAAAGTGTCGGAATTATAAGTAATGATAATGAAGCGATTCTGGGAAGTGAACTTGATAAATATAATGATGAAGAACTAAAAGATATTGTTAAAAAATATTCGGTTTATGCAAGAGTAAATCCCGCTCATAAAGAAAGAATAGTCGGTGCTTTGCAAGACAGTGGTAAAATTGTAGCGATGACTGGGGATGGCGTAAATGATGCTCCGGCTATTAAAGATGCTCATGTCGGTGTGGGGATGGGTATTACGGGGACTGATGTTACTAAGTCAGCTTCGGATATCGTATTAATGGATGATTCTTTTTCAACTATAGTGGTTGCTGTTGAAGAGGGAAGAAGAATATATAATAATATTAGAAATAATATAGTATTTTCCCTATCAAGTAATTTTGCGGAAATATTTGTTATTATTATAGGATTACTTACTAAAAAAACAATCTTGTTACCCATTTATATTTTATTTATTGATTTAGTAACGGATTCTATTCCTAGTATGTGTTTATCTTTTGAAAAGAGTGAAGAGGGCATAATGGCTAAAAAACCACGAGGAATAAATAAACCATTATTTACTCCCTTTATTAAAGCTTGTATTGCCTCATCGGCTATAATCGAAACTGTGTTTGTAGTTATCACATATTTTATTTGTTTAAAAGATTATGGACAAGAAACAGCTATGTCTTTAGCACTTCTTTCAATGGTAATGCAAGAGATAGTTTATTCTGTGTCTTGTAGAAATTTAAAACAATCAGTTGTTAAACAAGGAATATTTTCTAATAAAGTAATGAATTATGGATTACTATTGATATTTTTAATTGAACTGGTAGTATTTGTAACCCCGGTTGGTAAATTAATAAATATTGCTTCAATAAAGGTTGGGGTAATATTTGGAGTATTCTTAATAAATCTTATGGCAATATTTATTTATGAATTAATTAAACCATTATTAGTTAATTGGTTTAAAGATTAGAATATAGAAATCAAGTGCGAGGTATAAGATATGTTTAAATGGATTAAAGAAAATAAAATTATGGTAATGACTATGGTCATATTTGAGACTGTTGCTATAGCGCTATTTATTTCTACAAAAAATTTATTTTATCTATTAAATTTTAATTATATAGGAATTTGTATATCAACAGGAATGTATTTAATGTCTCATAAAGTTAAATATGCTAGAAACTTTGTTCAATTGGCAGTTGGCCTATATATGCTTATATACTTAGGAATTATATGTAGAGAAAATATGCAAATTGAGGGACTATGGTATTATTTATTTTTAGGAGTATTTGAAGCTGCTACTATTCATTATTTTGTCGCTAAAATAGTGGGGCCATTATTTTTTGGAAGAGGCTGGTGTGGTTATGCTTGTTGGACAGGAATGATACTAGATCTATTACCATATAAGATTCCTAAGAGTAATAGAAAAAAGTTAGGGTGGCTTAGATATATAGTATTCTTGCTATCATTATCATTTGTATCAGGATTATTTATTTTTAAGGTAGATAATTTAGAGAATATAATGTTTTGGGCGTTTATAATAGGAAATATAATTTATTATGTCTTGGGTATATT
>CAKOOW010000087.1 GCA_934098445.1 uncultured Bacilli bacterium | reverse complement strand
TTTCTGTTTTGTATCTAACAATTTATATATTTTCTTCAATACTTTTATTAAATTATTCCTTTTCATAACAACTCCCCTTTCAAATCTCTTTAATTATAACATATTTTTATTAAATTTTTCAGTCAGCCTAAAATACACATATCATTGGGACAGTGTACATTTTTATAAAAAAACTTATTTTTCAATACTTTTCTCCAACATAGTGAATTTTAGATAAGTTTTAGATAAACTAAGAACTTACCTAAAAACTTATCTAATTAAAGACTGGTATTAAAAAAAGCCCGTAAATACGAGCTTAAAACTACTTACCACAACAGTTTTTGTACTTTTTGCCACTTCCACATGGACACAAATCATTGCGACCTACTTTTTTTATCTTTTTAGGACTACTCTTAGCATGTTCTTTACCATCATTAGCAATTATTTCTTGCTTTTTAGGAGCTGGTTCCACAGCCCTTGCAATTTGTGCTTTAAGTAAGAATGTTGATATCTTACGATCAATTTCATCTTCCATCCGATCAAATAAATCAAAGCCTTCTTGTGTATAAGCTTGTAATGGATTAGATTGACCATAACCACGAAGACCAATACCTTCTCTTAAATGTTCCATTGTAGAAATATGATCTACCCAAGCTTCATCTATAACTCTTAAACTAATCATTCTTTCAAATTGAGAAATAACTTCTAATGGAACTTCTTTTAACTTATCATTATAGTCATCCATAATCTTACCCTCAAAATAATTAGCAAGTTCATGATCTTTAATATTTTTAATATCATCCATTGTAATCTTAGTCTTAGTTAATAAATGATTATTAACTTCTTCTAAAATATCCGTCTTATCTTGTTCCGTTAAATATCCTTCTGGAGCAATATGACTATCAACAAGTCCAATTAAATTATTAGTAAAGGTTTCTTCAATCTCTGGTGTTACATCATCATTATCAAGTAAAGCATTTCTTCTCTTATAAATAATCTCTCTTTGTTGATTCATAACATTATCATAATCAAGCAAACTCTTACGCATATCAAAGTTATTACCTTCAACTTTTCTTTGCGCTGATTCAATAGTCTTGGTAAATCTCTTTGAGCGAATAGCTTGGTCCCCAGTCATACCTAGTGCAATCAATGCATCTTTAATCTTATCAATACCAGAACCAAAGCGACGCATTAAATCATCTTCAAATGATACAAAAAATTGAGAAGTACCCACATCACCTTGACGACCAGAACGTCCTCTTAACTGATTATCAATACGACGAGACTCATGTCTTTCGGTACCAATTACATATAACCCACCAAGTTCTAAAACACCTTCACCCAGTTTAATATCGGTACCACGACCAGCCATGTTTGTAGCAATGGTAATAGCCCCTTTCTCACCAGCTTTAGCAATGATTTCAGCTTCCCTAGCATTATTCTTAGCATTTAAAACTTCATGAGGAAGTCCTTCTTTCTTAAGCATCGCACTTAATTTTTCATTGGCAGATACACTAATTGTACCAACTAAGATAGGTTGTCCCGTTGCATGAATTTCCTTAATAGTATTCACAATAGCATGATATTTATCTTTCTCTGTAGCATAAACTAAATCTGGTAAATCAACCCTAGCAATTGGTTTATTTGTAGGAATTTGAATAACATACATATTATAAATATTAATGAATTCTTCTTCTTCAGTCTTCGCTGTCCCAGTCATACCCGAAAGTTTGTTATACATTCTAAATAAATTTTGGAATGTAATCGTTGCCATTGTCTTTGTTTCTTCATTGATAGTAACGCCTTCTTTAGCCTCAATAGCTTGATGTAAGCCATCACTATATTGTCTACCGACCATTAAACGCCCAGTAAATTGGTCAACAATAATTACCTGATCATCACTAACAACATAATCAACATCTTTACAAAACCCATAATTAGCCTTTAAAGCTTGATTAATATGATGCACTAAAGCACTATTATCAATATCATAAAGATTATTTAAATTGAACATTTTTTCAATCTTTTTACTACCAGATTCGGTTAAAGAAACATTCTTAGTCTTAACATCAACATCATAATCTTCTTCATTTAACTTTTTAACCGCTCTATCACTATCAATATAAAGATTTTTAGAATCAAATCTTCCTCCTGAAATAATCAAAGGAGTTCTGGCC
>CAKOOW010000086.1 GCA_934098445.1 uncultured Bacilli bacterium | reverse complement strand
CATTAACATTATAACCACGACTAATAAGTTCATTATACACTATATTTTCCAAATATGCCCCTATTTGAACTTTTTTACCCTCACTCAAAATATTAGTAAATCCCAAATCAGTTAAATAATATTTATATTTACCCGTAAGTATTCTTTTACCCCTAACATCATAACGTTCAGCCTTAGAAATAAGATTAGCCCGAGTTATATAATCAAGATAATTATAAAGTGTTTCTAATGATACATTTCTAGTGTCACTTTGCATATACTTTTTTAAACTATCAGCTGAAAACACCTGCGAAGGAGTAGTTAATATGTAAGTAACAATCCTATTTAATAAATCTATATCTTTAATATTAAATCTTTTTACTATATCTTTTATGATTATTGAGTCATAAATATCATTTAAATAAGTCTTTTTTGAAATATCATCACTCTGCATAAATCTTTGCGGCATTCCTCCCCACTTAATATAATCATCAAAAGCATCTTCAATATCTTTACTATCAGTTATCCCCAGTAACTCACATACTTCACTAAATGTAAAAGGAGTTATTTTAAAACTTACATACCTACCAGCTATATGAGTAGCTAAATCACTAGACAATAAATCACTATTAGAACCAGTTATAAATATAGATGTATTTTTAGTTGCTCTTAAAGAGTTAACTACCTTTTCCCAATCATTAACATTCTGTACTTCATCAAAAAATATATAATATATTTTATTATCTAATATTTTCTCTTTAACATAATCGTTTAATTTTTTAGGATTAGTATATTCTTCATAATCATAATCCTCAAAATTAATATAAATAATATGCTTATCATCTATACCATTATTTCTTAATTCATCCATTATTTGTTTTAGTATAACTGACTTTCCCGAACGTCTTATACCAATTAATACCTTAATAAGGTCTTGCTTATAAAAAGGCCTTATTAACTTTAAATACCTTTCTCTAATTACCATAATATATATCCCTCTCTTTCCATAAAATATTATAACACTTTATTATTTTTTTGTCAATTTTTTTACACTGTGGCGTAATCTTTTCTAATTTTTACTATTTTTTTACACTTAAACCCAATTATCATCATTATAAAACACCCTCATTTCTAAGGATGCATTATAATAATAAACATACTAATTTTTTAAACAACCAATAGGCACAACTAATACCCCATCAGGTCTTCTAAAAGCATAACTCCCAACTGCTGTTACTATCATTAAGAAAGACGGATTATTCATTCTATCAGTATCAATCTTATCCTTTAATTTAAGAAGGTTAGAAGCCCCCTCCTCTATTAACTTATCACCACCAAGTTTAATTTCAATTAATCCATAAGAACCATTTCTAAGATGTACAACACAATCACATTCCAAATCCGTAGCATCTCTATAATGATATATTTCACCATTAATACTTTCAGCATATACCCTTAAATATCTTATACATAAATTTTCAAATACAAACCCAAACGTATTCAAATCATTAAGTAAATCATCAGGACCAAGTCCAAGAGAAGTAGTTACAATTGAAGGATCTACAAAATACCTCGTATCAGAAGTTCTAATAGCACTTTTACTTCTCAAATTAGGGTTCCAAGAACTAACATCCTCAATCACAAAAATTTTCTTTAAATCATTTATATAAGAATAAACCGTATCCTCATCTAATGTTTCTATATCACTACCAATTACATCTCTTCTAATCGTTTCATAAGATGCTTGTGTGCCAATATTTCTAGCATAACTTCTAAGTATTCTCCTTGTTCTATCAGCATTTCTTTGCACTCCACTAGCTCTCGAAATATCGCTCTTAACAACTCCATCTATATAATCATAAGCCTGATTAAGAGAAATATCCCTATCCATATAAAGACTACGAGGCCAACCTCCACGACAACATAAATAACTAATTTCACTCAAAGATAGTTCATTTACACCACTTACACTATTATTATTAAATACTTCTTTTAAACTAACTGCCCCATTACTTTCTCCACTTTCATATAAAGTCATTGGTCTCATAGTAAGAAAAGAAAATCTCCCTGTACCTGAGTGTACTATTTCTTTTGTATCAACTGGCACAGCTGACCCAGTCAAAATAAACTGCCCCTCTGCATTTCTATGATCTACTTCAAACCTAATAGCATCCCATAGTTTGGGAGCCTCTTGCCACTCATCAATAAGTCTAGGAACTTCCCCTTTAAGAAGTATACTA
>CAKOOW010000085.1 GCA_934098445.1 uncultured Bacilli bacterium | reverse complement strand
ATATGAGACTTGTCTTTTAATGGTTCCTAGTGATACTTACGTTATGACTGATTTAGCTAATATGTATCTTAGTCGTAATTCTTTAGAAGAAGCTAGTAAGTATTTTCAAAAGATTTTAGAAGTTGCTGTTAATATGAAAGGAAAATTAAAAAGCCAGATTGCTCTTAATACAGCTTATATTGGTTTAGCTAGAATTGCTGTTAAAAAAGATAATAAAAAAGAAGCTTTAGGCTATTTAGAACAAGTAAATCCTACGACTATTAGTGATTATGAACAACTAGAAATGGTTTATTCTTGTATTTATTTTCAAGAGGGGTTACTTGATGAGGCGCTAAATTTTTTAGAAACTAATGTTCATAGTAGAATTGATTATATTAAGTATCGTTCTTTAGCAAAATCAGGGATTATTTATGCTCTTAAAGATAATCATAAGACTTCTTTAGAGTACTTAAAAGATTCTTATGATCCTTATGATAATATTGCTCTAGGAGCTCTTTATTTTAAGAGTAAAGAGTATGATAAAGCTTGTAACAGTTATTTCTTAGCGGCGAGGATAGATCAAAATTACTTAGTTAAAGCTTTAGAGTGTGCGATGTATTTTGATGAAGTATTAGCGATTAAGATAGTTAATAATCTTTTAGATACTAGTGTTCCTAAAGAAAAGTATTTCTCTATTATTTTGTATTTAAGTAAGAAATATAATATCTTCTTTACTGGGGTTAGTTATGAAACCTTAAACTCTTATAATGAGGCTTTAATTAGTCCTAGTTTAGAAAAAGCCTTAGAAGATTTAAAAATAAGTAATAAGTTAAATCCTAGTTTAGGGACTGCTACAATACTCATAGAAAGTACAATTAAGATATTATTAAATTCTAATGAAGTAAAAACAACTAAAATAGAGGGACCTATCACGGATAAATATTATCTTTATGTTCCTTTTATTGGGGGGAATCTAGAAGATTATTTAGTTGTAGAGACTCTTAAGAATACTAAAGAGGTAGTAAGAATTGATTTAGCTAAAGAATGTTTTTCTGAGGTTAAGACAAGTATGATTTTAAAGAAAGATAAGAATATTTCTAAAATATTTAAGTAGGTGAACATTATGAAAAATGAAAAATTAACATTAGCCAGGGATTATTATTTTAATCATCAGTATCAAGAAGCTCTTAAAGAGTTTTTATATTGGTATCAAAAAGAAGAGGGTATTACTAAGATTGAAGCAGCTTTTTTTATCGGGAAAATTTATAGTATTTTAGATTATCCTTTAGAAGTTATAAATACTTATTATAATATGGTTTTAGAAAGTAAGAATCCTTTATATACAGCTAGAGTTTATACAGAAGAAGGGTTTTATTATCGGAAGAGGGGAGAGTTTAAGGAAATGGCTAGACTATATGAGAAGGCTATTCATATTAATCCCTATGATATTAAAGCTTTAACGGAGTTAGCCCTTTATCATTTAACTAGTGGGAATTTAGAAAAAGCAGAAGAGTTATATGAAAATATCTTGTTTGTTAATAGAAAAACTTATGCTTTTGATAAGAAGGTTCGTAATGATAATATTGCCTATATAGGACTGGCGATGATTATGATTAAGAAAAATGATTTAGAGAAAGCTAAAGAGTATTTAAGACAGGTAATAGAGCTTAATCCTAAAGATAAAGAGACTTTAAATAAGTGTTATGCTAATATAGCTTTCTTAGAAGAGGATTATAATAAAGCTTTAATCTTCTTAAAGAGTAATACTTTAAGTAAGAATAATAAAGTAAGAATAGAGTCTTTAGAGAAGATGGGGATAATCTATGCTATTAAGGGTGATTTTGAAGAATCTATTAAGACTTTAGAGGTAGTTAGTACTGGGACTAATAAAAATCATTATGCTAATTATATCTTAGGATATATATATTATAAAGAAGAGGATTATCTTAAAGGATATAAGGCTAATATGATAGCTAGTAGGGAATATCCTAAATGTTTAATATATGCTTTAAAGTGTGCAATGCATCTAGATATGAATCTTACTCTTAAGACTGCTAATTTAGTAGTAGAAAATAGTGTTTTAGTAGCTAAGTATCGTCCTTATCTTATATATCTAAGTAAGAAGTATAATATTTTCTTTCCAGGATTAGATTATAATAATCTAATGAATAAAGAGATTCAATTATGTAAGTATTCTTTAGAGGATTTAAGAAGAGATACTATAGATACTTGTGAATTAAATAATAATATATCTCTAGATGAGTTAATTAATTATACTATTCCTAGTCTTATAGAAGATATGCCTCCTTATCATAATGAATACTGTGATACTTATATAATTTATTATAAAGATATAGGAGTAAATGGTAAAGATTATATAATAGTTACTACTTATAAAGATTCTAAAGATATTATAGATATTAAATTAAGTACTAAGACTTCTCTAGATTATTATGAATCTTCTCATTCTCTTAGATATAAACCTTTAATTAGAAATTTATTTATATAAGAATAACTTCTTTAGAATATTATATTCTAAAGATGTTTTTTTTCTTATGTATAAATTCTTTAGATATGGATATATTAGTTTAAAAGTATAATTTTCATAGAGTATATAACTATATGAAAG
>CAKOOW010000084.1 GCA_934098445.1 uncultured Bacilli bacterium | reverse complement strand
AATTAATACCTATTGAAGAAGCAATAATAGAAATTAAGATTAAAACTCCATAATAAATTATCTTACTTAGACTAATAAAATCTTTAGTAAATAGACTAATGATAAAGAAAAGAAGAATAACTAAACCTCCCAGTTTTAATCCTTCTAGATAGCCTTTTTGATTAGTCCTTTTACCATTAAGAAAATTAATGACAAAAAGACCAATAGCACTCCAGATAAATAATATTAAACAATTAACATTATAAGACATATTAGTATATAAATAAAAAATGGAACTTAAAATACTACCTAACAATAAATATAATAATAAAAAGAAAATACTTTTAAAATAGAAAAATAATTTATTCATGATCTCACCTAATAAAATATATGTTTAAAAAGAGATTAAATTACTCATAATATAAATAGGTGATTTTATGGACTTAGTCGTTATTACGCTAAAGACAATATTTTTCTATTTTTTTATTTTAATTTCTTATCGAATTATGGGTAAAAGAGAAATTGGTCAGTTAGGAACAACTGATTTAATTGTCTCTATCCTAATAGCGGAGCTAGTAGCAATTTCCATAGAAAACTTTAACGACACCATCTTAAATACCGTTATTCCTATTGCTGTTTTAGTCGTAATGGAAATTGCTTTAGCTTACTTTTCCATTAAATCCAAATTTGTCAGAAATTTTTTAGATGGGAAACCGACTATGATTATTAAAAATGGTCAAATCAATTATAAAGAAATGGTTAAAGCTAGATATTCTATTGATGATTTATTATTTCAACTACGCCAAAATAGTATTAAAAATATTGAAGAAATAGAATATGCTTTATTAGAAACTAATGGCAAGTTATCAATCTTTCCTTATAATCCCTTAAAATTAAAATCATCTTATCCGATGGCTTTAATTATTGATGGAATTATGCAAGCTGATACCCTAACGAATATTAAGCAAGATAAAAAGTGGCTTCTTCATCATTTAGAGAAGAAGAATTTAAAACCGGAAGATATTTTCTATGCCTTTTATAAGAAAAATAGTATTTATCTAATTAAAAAAAGTGATATTAAGTAGAATTGAACAAAGATGTTAAAAATTTTTTTAAAGATTAATAAATCTTCATTAAAAGAAGGAGATTACATAGACTTTAAATTATAAATTTGGTACAATAGACTTCGTGATGTACAAATGAAGAGAAATGAAGTAAAGTATGAAGAATTAAGCCCAATGATGCAACAATATTTGGACATTAAAAATAAACATTTAGATGAATTATTATTTTACCGAATTGGGGATTTTTATGAGTTGTTCTTTGAAGATGGCGAGACAGCTGCTCGAGAATTAGAGCTTACTTTAACAGGAAAGAATGCTGGATTAAGTGTACGTATACCTATGTGTGGGGTACCTTTTCATTCTGTTAAGCCTTATATTGAAAAGTTAATTGATAAAGGATATAAGGTTGCAATTTGTGAACAGTTAGAAGACCCTAAAATGACTAAAGGAATGGTCAAAAGAGGAGTTATTCAAGTTATTAGTAAAGGAACTTTAACCGATTATGAAATGATGCCTCCTAAAGATAATAACTATATAGCTAGTGTTCTTGACTATGGTAACTGTTATGTTTTAACATATGCGGATATCTCAACTGGTGAATGTATGGCTTCTTTAGTTAAACATGATAATGAGTCTTTACTAGATGAATTAGTTAATCTGAGTATTAAAGAAGTTATTTTAACCGATAATAGTAATCTCTCTTTGATTCAGATTTTAAAAAATAACTATGGAATTGAAATAACTTATAGTAATAATTATCTTGAAGATGAATATGCTTATCTTTATAAAGAGCTTGATGATAAGTTTGCTACGGGTATTAAGCATTTATTTTATTATTTAGTAATTACTAATATGAAAGATGTTTCTAATATTAGAGAAGTAACAATTATTGATAAAGATAAATACTTAAATATGGATATTCATACGGTTAGAAATTTAGAAATCTTTGAAACTTTAAGATTAAAAGAAAGAACTTATAGTTTATTATGGCTTTTAGATAAATGTAAGACGGCTATGGGTTCCCGAAAATTAAAGTCTTGGCTTCTGCATCCGCTCAAAGATATTAAAGAGCTAAATAAACGATATGATGCTATTGAAAAGATTAATACGGAATTTATTATTAAAGATGAATTAAGAGATTATTTGTACCAGGTCTATGATTTACAACGTTTGTGTGGTAAATTAATATCCGGAAACTTAAATGCTCGTGATCTTTTGCAGATAAAGAAGAGTTTAGAAATCTTACCTAACATCATTAGTGATGTTAAAAAATTAGGCTTTGCTTATGAGTTAGATCCTAATACGGAGGTTTATGAGCTTCTAGAGCAAGCAATCTTTGAAAATCCTCCCGTAACAGTTAGAGAAGGCTCGTTAATTAAGAGTGGCTATAATAGTGAACTTGATGAACTACGTAGTATCAGAACTGGTGGTAAAGAATTTATTGCTTCTTTTGAAGAAAAGTTAAAAGATGAGACGGGGATTAAAAACTTAAAAGTAGGGTATAATAAGATCTTCGGCTACTATATTGAAGTTTCTAAAGGTCAAAGTAAGATGGTTATGGAAGATTTTGGGTGGGAGCGAAGACAAACTCTAACTAGTTGTGAACGCTTTATCTCCCCAGCTCTAAAAGAAAAAGAAGCTCTTATTTTAAATGCTGAAGAACGGATAATTGATTTAGAATATAAAATATTTA
>CAKOOW010000083.1 GCA_934098445.1 uncultured Bacilli bacterium | reverse complement strand
ATACCAACTAGCAAAATCACATTTAGGATAATTAGAACATCCATAGAAGTCTTTGCCTCGTCTGGTTTTTTTAAGTAAAATTTTACCATCGCACTTTGGACAATCCATAATTTCAATTTGGACTGGTTTTTCTTTCTTAACATACTTACAAGTAGGATAATTCGAGCAAGCTGTAAATTTACCAAAACGACCATTTCTAACTACTAAAGGACTATTGCATTCTGGACATAATTCTCCCGTTTCCTCTGGTGGTTTTTTCTCCATATTATGGAAAGCATCTTGGACTAAGGGTTCAAATTCACCATAGAATTTCTTTAGTAATTCAATATTATTTAACTCATCTTCAGCAATTAAATCTAAATCCTTCTCCATATTAGCCGTGTATTTAACATTAATTATTTTACTAAAACCTTCTTGAAGTTTATCAGTTGTCTCAATACCGATTTCAGTTGGTACAAATTTCTTATCTTCTAAGGTTACATAACTTCTCGTTTTTAAAGTATCAATAATAGTGGCATAAGTACTTGGACGACCAATGCCAAGAGCTTCTAATTCTTTAATAAGACTACTTTCAGTATATCGAGGAGCTGGTTTCGTAAAATGTTGAGTCTTTTCGACCTTATCTGTACTTAAGATTTCTCCTTCTTGAAGTTCTGGTAAAATAGTATCTTCTTGGTCTTCATATCTAGCATAGACTTTTAAATAACCATCAAAAGTCAAAATAGAACCAGTTGTCTTAAATTTATAATCATTATTATCCAAGATAACCGTTGTACTTTCAACCTTAGCATCAGCCATTAGACTAGATAAAGTCTTATAGTAAATAATGCTATAAAGTTTATATTCATCAGAAGTTAGATAATTTTTTAGACTTTCTGGAGTACGATTAATAGAAGTTGGACGAATACCTTCGTGAGCATCTTGCATATTTTCATCTTTTTTACCAACTTTAACAGAGCCAACATATTTTTTACCATAATTATCTTCAATGTATTTTAGAGTATCGTTGATAAATATTGGGGACATACGAACAGAATCGGTACGCATATAAGTAATTAGACCGATGGTTTCACTACCGATATCAATGCCTTCATATAGTTTTTGAGCGACTTTCATTGTTTTAGAAGAAGCAAAGCCCAAACGATTAACAGCTGTTTGTTGTAAAGTAGATGTCTTAAATATTGGTTTAGCTGGACGTTTTTTGCTTTTTTTAGTAACAGATTCTATTTTGTAGTCTTTACCTAATTTAGCTAGAATGGCATCTGCTTCCGTTTCTGTTTTAATTTCTACATCTTTAGTTTGGTATTTAAAAAGGTCAGCTTGAAAAGCATTAAAATCGGAAGTAATAGTCCAATATTCTTCGGGGATAAAAGCCTTTATCTCACGTTCTCTATCCACAATTAGCTTTAAAGCAACGGATTGAACACGACCAGCAGATTTACCCCCAGTCTTTGATTGCATTAATTTAGAAAGTCTAAAACCAATAATCCGGTCTAACATTCTTCTAGTTTCTTGCGATTTAACTAGATTGTCATCAATTTTTCTTGGATGTTTAAAAGCTTCTAAGACAGCCGGTTTCGTAATCTCATGAAATTCAATACGGTCATAATCTTTATCTTTTAATTTTAAAGTATCAAATAAATGCCAAGAAATAGCTTCTCCTTCACGGTCAGGGTCGCTGGCTAAATAAATTCTACTTGCTTCTTTAGCATCTTTTTTTAATTCTTTAATAGTAGCCGATTTGCCTTTAATGGCCACATAATCTGGTTTAAAATCATTTTCAACATCAATACCAAGACCATATTTTCCTTTAGTTGAAAGGTCTCTGATATGTCCTTTACTAGATACAACTTTATAATCACTGCCTAAGTACTTTTCAATAGTTTTACTCTTAGCAGGAGATTCTACTATTACTAAGTTTTTCTTTTTTTCCATAATATCACTCTCTTTATATATAATTTTATTAAAAACAACTAATCGCTTGTAATCTTAACATAGTATGTTAGGCTTTTCAAGTGGCAAATTTAGAAAATTTAGAAAAAGAAAAATGAGTAAAATAATTGTCTTACTCATTTTTGGATATATTTTTCTTCTAAAGCAGTATCATCAATCTTTAGAATACCACTTAAATATTTAAAGTAATTAGTCTTAATAGCTAAATTATCCATTTTCATTTCATTCTTAACTTTCGTATTAATTTTGATTATCTCTTCATCAGTATATTTAGCATCGCCTATATAGTTAATTTTTCCTTTGGTGGCATCATAGTAAGCAATTTCGGTACGCCAAGACCCATCTGCAAATACAACAACACCATCATAGGTATCACTTAAAAGGTCAGTTCCTGCATAAAGACGAGGATCGTAATCTAAATCAAAAAGATTAGCCATAGTTGGTAAGATATTAACAAATGTTGTATAATCATCAAATTTAGTTGGGGTTAAACTTGGATTATAAATGATAAAAGGAGTTCTATCAGTATCACCATTACTTGAAGTATCATATTTAGCAATACTAGCAAAAGACTCATCGCTTAATCCATAAGGATAATGGTCGGCAAATAACATAATAACTGTATCTTCAAGTTTACCAGAACTTTCTAATTCATCCAAAAGTTTGCCAATCGCATTATCAACAATCTTTAATTTAGACATATACCTTTTAGCAGTAATATCCCAATCTTCATCTTTATAAAGGTCTAAATACATATCTCCAGTTTTACTTGTTGTCTTATATGTCATATGACTAGAAACCGTAGTTAACCAAGCCATATATTTATCTTCATTGATAAAATGGGGAG
>CAKOOW010000082.1 GCA_934098445.1 uncultured Bacilli bacterium | reverse complement strand
GATATAATCTCCTCCGGAAGTCAACAATTATATAGTAAAATGGGTTCTTATTATAATGGTACTAAAGGTTGTTCACCCGCTGCAATTGCTAAGGGAGCAAAATTTAGTTGTACAGAAGTAGATTTTACTTCTACAGGTTTAAAAAATGATGCTACTAGAAATGCCATTGAGGAGGTAATTTGGAATCTAGGAGGAAATGAAGCTTATAAAACTTCAACAGCAAGTATGTCTTATACGGCTGAGAGAGGAACAACCGTATATAGCGGTAGACCAATTACCTGGAAGGGTAAAATTGGTTTAATATATCCAAGCGATTATGGATATGCTACTAGTGGCGGAACAAGAAAAGATCGAAGTACTTGTCTTGCCAAAGCACTTTGGGATTGGAACGATGTAGGATTTAGTGGTTGCAAAGGAAATGATTATTTATATGATGATACTGGCTATCAATGGACATTGATGTCTAGTCCAGTCAGTGCTAACATTTTATTTATTGTAAACAAAAATGGCTTTGTCAATGACTCTTACGCTAATATTGCATCAATAGTTCGCCCAACTCTTTTCCTGAAATCAAACATCAAAGTGAAATCTGGGACCGGAGAAAAAAATAATCCCTTTATCTTATCGGTCAATTAATATTATTAGATATGTTTTATAATTTCGCTTGACCGAAAAAAACGAATTTTGATGCTCCTTGGAAAAATGTGTAAACTTTATATGATGGTCAAAAAATATGTGCTATAATGAGCTTGAGATGAAACAAAATAACCAGATTGAGAAGAAAAATAGATACATTTTTAATAGAATGGAAGAATGATAAGAATAAACTTCCTTTAATAGTAAAAGGTACTATTTATGAGAATATAATTAGTGATATGTTGGTTAAAAAAGGTTATGATTTGTTCTTTTATAAAAGTGAAAAAGGTAACATCGAAATGGATTTCTTTATCAGAGATAGAAACTCATTAATTACCGTAGAAGTGAAAGCTAATGATAACTCCACAATTTCCTTAAATTATTTAATTGAAAGCAATAAATACAAGGTTATTAAATATGGAATAAAGTTGTGTAATAAGAATATTGGCTTTAATGGTAAATTTTATACTTTCCTATACTTTATGACATTTTTACTAAAAAGATATTTAAGAGAGACAAAATAGTATTTAAACTCTATTAGACATTTGTCCACAAAATGACAAATTATTTAGAAGTCACCATATATAGTAGTTATAGGTGACTTTTTATGACTATATATATCGATTTAGTAATTTTACTTAATTACTTCTTTGATGTTTTAATTCTTTTAACAGTTAATGTTACTCTAAAAAGAAATGTAACTCTAAAAAGAATTCTCTTGGTTTCTATCTTAGGAGAAATTAGTCTTTTAGGATTATTTCTTTCTAAAGCCTGGTTATTAGTGCTTTTAAAATTAGAGATAAGTCTTATCTTAAATATTTTTACTTTTAAGTATAAGGATATCTTTTATACATTTACTAATCTTTTATATTTTTATATGAGTAGTATTATTCTAGGAGGATTTATTTACTTTTTGAAATTAAATCATCTTCCTTATTTTCTTATTATCTTAATAAGTCCTGTTATTTTTTATCTTTATTATAAACAAAGTATACACCTTAAGACTACTATTAATAAAACTTATCCTTTAACTATTTATTTTCCTAATAAAAGAAGTCTTAAACTAACAGGATTCATTGATACTGGTAATAAATTACGGGACCCAGTTACTAAGAAATGGGTTATTTTAGTTAATCGGAAACTTCTAAAAGGTGTCATTAGGATTAGAACTCCTATCTATGTACCATATCATTCTTTGAATAATAAAGGTCTAGTAGAGTGTATTAAACCCTTAAAATTAGTCATCGAAAATAAAGAATATACTAACTTTTTAGTTGGCTTAATGGACTCTAAGATTATGATTAATAGTACTGATTGTATTATAAATTTAGAAATATTGGAGGAATTAAATGTTTAAGAAAATAATTGCTTTATTAAAAGCTAAGTACCAAGAAGTCTTTTTTATTGGTAGTGATGATAAACTACCGCCCCCATTAAGTAGGGAAGAAGAACTATCTTATCTAATAAAAGCTAAAAGTGGTGATATAGAAGCTCGTAATGTCTTAATTGAACATAACCTTCGTTTAGTCGTCTTTTTAGCTAAAAAATATGAATCAACGGGATACGATTTAGAAGATTTAGTTTCTATTGGATCCATTGGTCTTATTAAGGGTATTAATACTTATAAAATTGATAAGAATATTAAGCTTGCTACTTATGCCTCGAGATGTATTGCTAATGAAATTTTAATGTTCATCAGGAAAAATAAACGTCGAAAAACAGAAATTAGTCTTGAGGATGCTCTTAACTATGATAGTGAAGGTAACGAACTTCACTTAGAAGATGTTATGGGTACGGATACGGATGCTGTTGCTGATGAATTTGAAAGTAAGGAAGAAAAAATTCTTCTTCAAAAAGAATTAAAAAATTTAGAAGCTAGAGATAAAGAGATTATGATTATGCGTTATGGTCTTAATAATTCCAAGGAATATACTCAAAAAGAAGTAGCAGATAAACTATCTATTAGTCAGTCTTACATTTCCCGGATTGAAAAAAAAGTCATCAAAAGATTAAAAACCCTTTTACGTTTTACTTAGAAAGTCCTTATTATAAGGGCTTTTTTGACATTCATTTGACATGCTTTTCTATGGAGTTTATAACTCTATGAAAAGGAGGAGCTATGACTAGATTTGATAAAGACGGTTACCTAATGTAGTGAAGAAACACCAACCGAAAATTGTGCCCAAAAAGGAAATGGCGATGTTAGAATAACTCTGGTTTCCAATGGATAATAATAGAAGATTGTTTCTCATACGCCTTTTGAGGCATCTTTGATATGCTTCAAACACCCT
>CAKOOW010000081.1 GCA_934098445.1 uncultured Bacilli bacterium | reverse complement strand
TTATTACATCTTTTATTGATGCACTTCTACCAATTATAAATAATTGATGAAATTCATCAGAACATGCATATAAAAAACAAATTAGTAAAGAATATATTAAGAGTTTTTTATTTATTGAATAATCTTTTACTACTAAAAATGATAATATACCTAAAATAAAATATAATGTATAATGTGCAAGTTTTCTAATAGGATATGTATATTTTTCTATTATTTCATTTTCTTTTTCTTTAGTAATGTTTTCATTAAATATTTTATATATTTTAACAACTGTTCTATCAATAAAACCATCGCTAACTTTAGAACTATCTACATCTTTTTGATTAGAAAAAGAAAATATTAATATTATAACTTTAAAAATAAGTGATAAAACTAATAGTATTTTAGCTAAAATATTTAAAAAAGACCATGATGAATTTTTAGAAATAATGGATAATCTAAAAGCAGGAAATTGGTACCGTATTCATGGTAATGTTGAATTTGATAACTTTTCTAAAGAAATAGTTTTAGCCATTCGCAATATGGAAAAGATTGCTTCTAAAGAAAATAAGGTAAAAGATGAAGCTGAAGTAAGAAGAGTAGAACTCCATACTCACACCATGATGAGTGCCATGGATGGTGTCATAAATGCTGAAAGTTTAATTAAATATGCTTATAACTTAGGGCATAAAGCTATTGCGGTAACTGATCATAACTGCGTTCAGTCATTTCCTGAACTTTATCATACCGTTGAAGCTTTAAATAAAGGCAAAGAGCCACAAGCTCATTTCAAAGTTTTATATGGTGCTGAAATGAATGTAGTAAACGATGATGTAGATGTTGTTTTTAATAATAAAGAATACAACTTACTTGGCCAAACTTATGTTGTATTTGATACCGAAACAACTGGTTTTTATGCCGGCTCCGACCAAATGATTGAAATTGGTGCTGTTAAAATAAAAGATAATGAAATAATTGATCGTTTTGATGAATTAATTGACCCTCATCGTCCAATTCCAACTAAAATAACCGAATTAACTTATATTACTGATGAAATGCTAGCCGGTAAGGAAGATGAAGAAACAGTAACCAAGAAATTCTTAGAATGGGCTGGTGATTTACCATTAGTTGCTCACAATGCTAAATTTGATATCTCTTTTATGCGTGCTGCTTGCAATAAATATAACTTAGGTGAATTTAATTATACTGTACTTGATACTATGAGTATGGCCAGAATGTTGCACCCAGATTGGCCAAACCATAAATTACAAACATTAACTAAAAAATTAAACATTCCTTGGGATGAAGATAAACACCATAGAGCAGATTATGATGCCGAAGGAACTGCCTTAGCATTTTATAAATTTTGTAAAGAATTTGATGCCCAGAATATTTCTACTACAACCAAATTAATTAGTAGTATAGATACCGAAACATTAGTAAAGTTCTCATATCCATTCCACGCTACCATTATAGCCAAAGATAGACCAGGTCTAAAAAATTTGTTTAAAATCATTTCTTTAGCTAATACTAAGTATTTATATAAAAATGATCAACCAAAAATACCACGTAAAGAAATTAACAAACTTCGTGAAGGCTTATTAATTGGATCAGCTTGTATAAATAACGAGATATTTGAAAAAGCTAGTGGCCTTGAAGATGAAGAATTAGTTAATATGATGTCATTCTATGATTATATAGAAATCCAACCAGTTAGTGTTTTTTCTCATTTAATTGGGCCTGACCGTAAATTTAGTAGCGTAGTTGAAGCAGAAAACTATCTAAAAAGAATCATAAGAGTAGCCAAAGAAGCTGGAAAACCAGTAGTAGCAACCGGTGACGTTCATAATTTAACTAAAGAAGATAAGATATACCGTGAAATAATTATTAATCAAAAATTCAACGGTAAACTCCATCCTTTAAATCGTAAGGGTATGGAAGTTCCTAATATGTACTTGAAAACAACTAACGAAATGTTAGAAGAATTTTCCTTTTTAGATAAAGAAACAGCTTATGAGATAGTTGTAACTAATCCCAATAAAATTGCTGATGCCGTTGGGGAAATCGAAGTAATCATAGCAACTCCAAAACCATTTGCCCCTAAAATCGAAAACTCTATTCAAACAATGACAGACTTAGTTTATACGAAAGCAAGAGATTGGTATGGTGATGTCTTACCTTATCATATTGAAGACCGTCTTGCCAAAGAATTGTATGGTGATTCTTTAAAAGAAGCTATTACGTATTATGTTAATAAAGATGAAAAAATAGAAGATAAAGACAAAGAAATTTATAGTATTCTTCATGAAGTTATTGTCAAAGGCTATGATTCAGTTAAAGATTATATTAAGAAATATTTAGCTGATACTCTAGAAGAAGTACCAAATGATGAAGAATTAGATAAAGAAGCTCGTAAAAAATTAGGTGGTATCATCGGTGCTGGTTATGATGTTATTTACTTAATCGCTCAAAAGCTAGTAAAACACTCTAATGATGAAGGCTTTTTAGTAGGTTCCCGTGGTTCTGTCGGTTCATCCTTCGTTGCTTGTATGATGGGAATAACAGAAGTAAACTCATTAGCGGCTCATTACCGTTGTCCAAAATGTAAAGTGAGTATTTTCAATGATGACGATGGAACACCTTTAGGTTCTACTTATTCTAGTGGCTTCGATTTACCAGATAAAAAATGTCCAAATTGCAATATCCCAATGATTAAAGATGGGCAAGATATTCCATTTGCTACTTTCTTAGGCTTTAATGCAGATAAAGTTCCAGATATTGATTTAAATTTCTCTGATTTAAACCAAGCTAGTGCCCATGATTATACAAAGGTTTTGTTTGGCGTTGATAATGTTTATAGAGCCGGAACTATTGGAACCGTTGCTGAGAAAACAGCTTATGGTTATGTCCGCGGTTATTGTGAAGATAAAGGTATAATTATGCGTAACCTAGAAATTGAACGTCTAGCTATGGGATGTACTGGTGTTAAGAGAACGACTGGTCAACAT
>CAKOOW010000080.1 GCA_934098445.1 uncultured Bacilli bacterium | reverse complement strand
AAATTGCATGTTAGATATTATATCAGTTTATAATTCTTAGTGCACAGCATTTGTGCACTTCATATTTTAAATTACATATTTTTTTGCTAATTATTAATCTTAGCACATACTATTGCATTAGAAAATCAATTTTGGTAAAATTAAAAAAGGTGAAATTTATGTTTTGGAAATATTTAATCGTTTTTTTAATTTCAATGGTTCCCATCATCGAATTAAGAGGAGCTATCCCTTACGCTGTTGGTTTTGGCTTACCTCTACTTCCTTCTTATATTATTGCGGTTCTTGGTAATATGTTACCAGTACCTCTTATTTTCTTTTTCGCTCGTAAAATTTTGGAGTGGGGAAAAGATAAAAAAATTATTGGTAAGTTCTTTACTTTCTGTTTAGAAAAAGGAAATAAAGGCGGTCAAAAACTCTTATCTAAGGCTGGTCGAAGTGTTTATTTAGCTTTATTCTTGTTTGTAGGTATTCCACTACCAGGAACTGGTGCTTGGACCGGCACTTTAGCCGCCTCACTTTTAAATCTAGACTTCAAAAAAAGTGTTATTTCAATAATGGCGGGAGTTGTTTTAGCGGGGATTATTATGGGGGTCTTATCCTTAGGAATCTTTAATATCTTTTAAAAAAACATCATTTCTGATGCAATCAATAAGATTCATCGTGAATGATGTTCTTTTCATATTAACTATTCTGTTATTTTAACTGGTTCAGCATATTCTTGAACTCTAGTATCAACCAAAGTTTTTACAATCTTTAAATTTTTCTTTAATTTACCAGAACTTGTATCACTTACCGTCTCACTAGCGGCAATCTTATCAACAATATCCATTCCATCAATGACCTTACCAAAAGCAGCATAGTTATTGTCTAGATAAGATGCGGTATCTAACATAATGAAAAATTGACTACCAGCAGAATCGTTATCATTACTTCTTGCCATTGAAACAATTCCCTTAGTATGTTTTAAGGTATTAGTAAATTTATTATTGGTAAATTCACCCTTTATTGTATAGCCCGGACCACCGGTACCATCACCCTTTGGATCTCCGCCCTGTAAAACAAAACCAGGTACTAAACGATGGAAGGAATTATTATCATAAAAACCAGCTTTAACTAAAGAAATAAAATTATTCACTGTATTTGGGGCAATCTTCGGATATAATTCTATTACAATCGCACCATATCCTTCAATTTGCATAGCTACTAAAGGATTATCGGTCTCATAATTACTAAGATTAATCTCATTTCCAGTTTGATTAAAATCAATTCCTAAAAGATTAACTTCTTCCTTTTTCTCACAGCCGGTACAAAATAAAATTATACTGACCAGAAAAACTCCTAAAAATTTCTTCATATCCTTATCCTTTCTTTCTATAAAATAGTATAACATAGATTAATTTTATGGTACAATACATTAATACTCCTAAAAGAAAGGAAATGTTTTATGAACGAAAATAAAAATTATATCTCTATAGATGATCGATTTGCTATAGAAGCTTTATTAACATCATTACGCTCTAAGGATCCTAACTGTCAGGTTGGAGCAGTTCTTGTTTCTAAAGATAATCGTATATTATCGACTGGCTATAATGGGACTCCCAATGGTATTAGTGATAAGGATTTTCCTTGGCAAAAGGAAGGAAGTTTCTTAGATACGAAGTATGCTTATGTTGTTCATGCTGAAAAGAATGCAATCTTCGGGTTTACGGGGGATCGGACTCTTCTTAAAGGCTCTAAACTCTATACAACTTTATTTCCTTGTAACGAATGTATGAAAACGATTATTCAAATCGGTATAACAGAAATAATTTATTTAGATAATCATAATTTTCACAAGGATATTTATGAAGCCTCAAGAAGACTAGTAGCCATTCATAATCAAGATTCTAGATATCCTAAAATCACTTTAAGACCATATCAAATCTCTTTAGAAGCACAAATGCTAATGGCAAGATCTCTTTTTAAAAATAGAACTCTAATAGCATTAGAGCCGGAAGAAGAAACCTTAAAGAGATGTCTAGTTAAAGAGAAAAATTAGTAGTACAATAAATATAGAAAGAAGAATTAGATATGTTAAATATAGTTTTATTTGAACCAGAAATACCTCAGAATACTGGAAATATCATGCGTACCTGTGTTGCTACGCATACTAAGTTGCATTTAATTAAACCATTAGGATTTTCTTTAGATGAGAAATATATTAAAAGAAGTGGGGTTAATTATATTCCGTATTGTGATTATACTGTTTATGAAAATATTGAAGAATTTTTTGAGAAAAATAAAGGTACTTATTACTTTTTGACTCGGTATGGTCATAAGCCTCATACTTCTTTTGATTATTCTAATAAAGATGAGAATATTTATTTCTTTTTTGGTAAAGAATCCACAGGTATTCCTCCTAAGATTTTGAAACCTTATATTGATAAGTGTATGCGTATCCCCATGACTGATAAAGTAAGAGCATTAAACCTTTCTAATACGGTTGCTATTGTCCTTTATGAAGCCCTAAGACAACAAGACTATCTTGACTTACTAAGAGATGAACCTCATAAATCAAAGACTTTTATCGAAGACAGTACCGACTAATAACTAGTAAATTATCATATTTTGTGATACCATTATAATGGTGATATTATGTATAATTGTCGAAAATGTGGACACGCTTTACCATCCAATAGTGCCCTTTGTCCAAATTGTGGTACTATGATGGATAGTAGGCAACTGGCTATTAAAAAAAGCCTTAATTCTCCTAACAGCGCTTATCTTGAGAAGCTAGAAGCTATTAAAAATAAAAATATAATGAATAGAAATGAAGAAATAAGTAATACTAATGTAATAGGATATGCCGTTTTTATAATTGCTATTTTCCTTTTATTAGCACTTATAATTGGACTTGCCCTTATCCATAGAAACTGAGGAGCCATGATAACATTTCTAGTATGCATAAAAATCTTTTTTGGACGATTGTTAGATGTCAGTATCGGAACTATTCGAACAATATTTTCAGTCAAAGGAAAAAGATTAATCGCTGCCATTTTAGCCTTTTTTGAAGTTCTAATTTGGTATTATGTTGCTAGAAGTGCTTTAAATACGACACTTACTACTGTGTTGGTCCCTATTAGTTATTCTTTAGGATACGCGACAGGTACTTATATTGGAACTTACTTAAGTCAAGTTATCATCAGAGGAAATACCTCTGTCCAGATAATTACTAGCAAAGCAACTAAAGAAAATTTAGACTTAATTAGGAAATCAGGCTTTGCCGTTACAACCATTGATGTCTATGATTCTTATGATGAGGAAAAGAAAAAACTTCTCTTAATGGAAGTTAAAAATCAAAAATTGCCAGCTTTAAATGAATTAATTAATTCTATTGATAAAAAAGCTTTTATAACTTATAAAGAAACGCAAAATATCTATA
>CAKOOW010000079.1 GCA_934098445.1 uncultured Bacilli bacterium | reverse complement strand
GCACTAGCTGGTATATTACAAGTAGATTCTTCATAGATATTACCTTCTTTATGAAGAGTTGAACTACAAGTTATAGCTTCTTCTGATTTATATAACTTCCAAGTTACATCAGATGAGAAATCTCCTAAATCTGGAGTAATTTGGATAGATGCATTCGCTGGAAGACTATTACTCTCTCCTATACCTCTAACAACTACTTCTTTTACCATCTTATGTCCCGGATAAGCCCCATCACTAGTTACTTTTCCTTGCATATCCATAACTACTTGAGTAATCGTTGCTGATGAAATATCACTATTCTTATTTTCTTCATTAGATGTACTAATATTAGCTAAATAATAAGAATAAGATACTCCAATACCAATTAATCCCACTAGACAAATTGCCACTAGAACAAAAGCAATTTGCTTTTTACTAAACTTTTTCTTCATAAACAAATCCCTCTACTACTTCTTTATTAAAAAATAATTTTTCATAGAGTTTAATACTCTATGAATACGATATATCGTCACTATTTTTAACCTATAATAAGAATATATCATAGAATAGAGATTATTTTAAGACCAAAATAATAAACAAATTAAGTTATTCCTAGTCAAAATTAATAGTCAAATAAGGCTTTGTCCCTTTATTTACCTAGCTTTTTCTTAAAGTATTAAACTCTATGAAAATAATTGTCAATAGAATGTAAAAAGACTACATCCTAATGTAATCTTTCATCTATAATATTAATCTCAACTGGACTAGTTATACCTACTCCTGTATTAGGATGATAATGCGAATAACATAAATCTACTAGATATAAACTAACTAAAATAATACATAATACTCTCTTAATCTTAGGACTTATCTTTTTATATATATTATATAAAAGAGGTCCTACTAAATAAGTTAATATACATCCCCCAAACCCAAAGAACATTAATCCCTCTAAACATATTCTTCCTTGAATATTTAAAAAATATCCCGTATAATCCCACCATTTAAGTCCTTTAAAAGTCTCTAAGTACCAAGCCGTTGTATATTCTAAGATTCCACATACTAAGAAAGTCATTAAAAATAAATTAAGCGGTTTCTTTCTATATTTCTTTAGAAGCATCAAAATTAAAACCGCTCCATATCCATATATAGGTAGCCATGGTCCCATCATAGTGCCTTTATTCACTAGTCTTTCTTCATAAATAAGACATAACATAATCTCCCAAAGCCAACCTACCATGGCCACTGTAAAAAAGATTAAAATCAAATCACTAAGTTTATAATCTATATTATAATCATACTTCGTAACCTTAATATTTCTTATCTCTTTAATAAAATATAAATTATCAGGATAACATCCCCTCGTACTAGGTAAATCTAAATAATTATCTTTAAATACATAAGAATATCTATTCTTTAAGACTCTTCGATATTCTAAATACATATTAGCTTTTACCATTTCTTTATAAGGTCTAAAGTAAAAGATATTACTAAACCCTAAAGATAAATATCCTAAGATATACCATGGTATAAAGCTAATATCTAATCTAAAGAGTTCCACTTTTCTACCCCTAGTCATTTCTTTAGATATCTTAAAAGCCTCTTGTTGTTTAATAGAAGGATTCTCTGCTAAAATATAAGGAATCATACTATACTCATAATGCTTAATAAAACCTCCTATGATCGTAAAATACCATAAAAAAGATTTAAGCATCTTAATAAGCATAACCTCTCCTACATTAAAGATACTCTTCGTATAATAAACAAATAATAACTTTCTAACCGACGTATCTTGATAAGTACTATGCTCTAAAAAATACCTAGATTTCCCTACATTTAATACCGTCGCTACAAATATATAAATAAGTAAAAAAGCTAAAATCGATAAAGTTAAAATACCAGCCGAAGGCATAATTTTTCTAAAGACTAAATTATTAATCATATTAAACAAAGTAAATACAATTGACCCTGTCCCTGATAATTGATTTAAAAAAGTAGCTATAACTCCAACCGTAGGCTTATAATTAAATAAAGGTCTAAACAATTCCTCAAGATGAATAACTCTTAAAAAATTCTTTAACACTGCTAAATTACTAACACTTCCCAAACTTATCCCCGGTATTTCTATCGGTAGACCACTATTAAACTTATAACCAAAACTTAAGACTGAACTAACTAAAAAACAAACAACTATACTATAAAACCTATGATATTTTAAAGCTTTTTTACTCTTCTCTTTAATATTACTAAACTCTTTCATATACTAATCTTGATATTTACTATCTACTCCAAAATATTCTTCTAGACTTATCCAGTCCCCATTATTATATAACTTCTTTGCTAAATCATAACCAACATATCTTAAATGCCATGGTTCATATTTATAACCAGTTATACTATCCTTTCCCTTTGGAAATCTTATAATGAATCCATAAAGATAAGCATTATCATTAACCCATAACCCTTCTTTAGTCTTAATAAAACTATCGGTAATAGAATTTAAATCAAAAGAATAACTAGTCTGATGTTCCGAATAACCAGGTCTAGCTGAATAAGTATCTGCCGCCTCTTTCCCATCTCTTTTAATATAACGATTATAAATACTTTCCTGCCCCACATAAGGTCTATAGCCACTAGCAATATAAATATTAAGTCCTATCGAACTAGCATCCGCTCTCATCTTATTAAAAGCCGCATACGCCGTCCTATTGATACACTTATTACAAGTACTAGTCTTCCCAATACAAGACTCCTTCGTATCCACCGGAATATAACTCTCTGGCAAACCATAAGTCTTATTAACCATCATAATATCATCAATATAATAAACATCATTAACCGTATAAATAGAAAACCCCTTCTTTGTAGTCCCTATCCTAACCCTTTGTCCATCTATTACTTTTAACTTTGGATAAGTCTTACTTAAAGTCTTTTCTACCTCCTCTTTAGTACTTATATTTCCACTAGTAGTTGCATTATCTTTAGAATTAGTATTATCTTTAGAACTATTATTATCTTTAGAACCATTATCATCTTTAGAACCATTGTTATCTATAGAACCACTATTCTCTTTAGAACTATTATCATCTATAGAATTATCCTCTTCTTTATTATTATCCTTATTATCCTTATTATCTAAAATATTATTATTCTTTAGAATATCCTTATCTTTAAGACTATTATAATTCTTAAAAACAATAAAGCCCATAACCCCTCCTATAACTAATATAACTATAAAACATATAACTTTTCTTTTCATAAATATCACTATCTATACTATAACATATCTCTAAGTCATTTAGTAGTCTCTATTAACTAACCAATTATTCTTTAGATAGAAAAAAATATTTCTTTTTAAGAAATATTACGCGACAAGTTAACAAACTCAATAATCTCTTCATCTTCTAGATAAACCTTATAATTAGATTTTCTCATATCTTCTAAATTAACTA
>CAKOOW010000078.1 GCA_934098445.1 uncultured Bacilli bacterium | reverse complement strand
TTTTATTATACTAATTGATGTTAAGGGTTATGGTGATTATTTTGAATATTGATATTATAAGAGCACTTACGGGAGATTATCATGATATCGTGATTAGTAAAGATAATATTAAGTGTTATGGATATCGAATTGTTAAGTCTTTTGAAAACGGCTTTCTAGATATAGGAGATATTTCTAAGGATAAGTTAATTTATACTGTAATAGAAGACTTTTTAAGAAAAGATATTCTAGTCTTTGCTCCTGATACTTCTAAAGATATGAAAGATATTATTTCTAGAAAAGATGGTAAAACTTTAAGGATTGATAGAAGTCTATTAAGTAGTGTTAATAATGACTTATTAAATCTTTTAAATACGAGAATTAGAAATAGTATAAGTAATATTCTTTATGAAGATAAGGGGTACTTAGAAATAAATATTAATAAAGATGAGTTAAAAATTATTGATAAGAAAAGTGGTAATGTTTGTTTTAGGACTTGTCATTTAAATATTTTAGATTTAGAATTTATTTATGATTTATTATTACAAGAAGTAAGAACTACTGATAGTATTAAAGTATATCAAAATAGTTTAGAAAGATTAAGAGTTGATATTAATTTTTTAAATACAAAAGTTATCGTAACCGGTAATAGTAAATATATGCAACTGTTGATTGCTAAAAGTATTAAATTACGTGAAGAAATTAAAACCGCTAAGCATCTACAATTGAAAATGGAAGGATTTTAAGATATGAAAAATAGTATGGAAGATATAGTTAATTTTTGTAAGCAATATGGCTTTATATTTCCCGGAAGTGAGATTTATGGGGGCCTTGCAAATACTTGGGATTTTGGTCCTTTAGGTAAAGAATTAAAAGAGAATATTAAGAAACTTTGGTGGAAGAAGTTTATTGTTGAGAATAAGTATAATTATGGGATTGATGCCGCTATATTGATGAATCCTAATGTCTGGGTAGCATCAGGACACGTTGCCTCATTTGCTGATCCCTTGATTGATTGTCGTCATTGTAAGACTAGAAGTCGTGCCGATAAATTAATTGAAGAATATTTTGCTAAAGAGGGTATCTCTGGGAGTGCTGATGGCTGGAGTAATGAAGAGTTAATGAGTTACATTAAAGAACATCATATCACTTGTCCAAAGTGTGGTTCGTGTGATTTTACTGATATCCGTCAATTTAACTTGTTATTTGAAACTAGTCAAGGGGTAACAGAAGATACTAAGAATAAGATTTACTTAAGAGGAGAGACAGCTCAAGGAATTTTTGTTAACTTCTTAAATGTTCAAAGAACAATGCGAGCTAAAGTACCATTTGGTATCGGTCAGATTGGGAAGAGCTTCCGAAATGAAATTACGCCTGGAAACTTTATCTTTAGAGTAAGAGAATTTGAACAAATGGAATTAGAATTCTTCTGTAAACCGGATACGGATTTAGAGTGGTTTGGGTTCTATAAGTCTTATTGTAATACTTTCTTAAAAGACTTAGGAATTAAACCTGAGAACTTAAGAAACAGAGATCATGAGAAACAAGAATTATCTTTCTATTCGAAAGCTACTACAGATATTGAATATCATTATCCCTTCGGATGGGGTGAGTTATGGGGAATAGCTGATCGTACTGATTATGATTTATCTACTCATATGGAACACTCTAAGAAAGATTTAAGATATATTGATCCGGAGACTAATGAAAGATATTTACCATACGTTATTGAACCAAGTGTGGGGGTAGAAAGATTATTCTTAGCCATTATTTGTGATGCGTATGAAAAAGAAATTTTAGAAGATGGTTCCGAAAGAGAAGTTTTACATCTAATTCCGGCTTTAGCACCTTTTAAAGCCACTATCTTGCCATTAGTTAAGAAACTACATAGTGAAAAAGCTAATGAAATCTATGCTGATTTAATTAAAGATTTCTATGTATCATATGATGAAGCGGGTAGTATTGGAAAAAGATATCGAAGAAGTGATGCTACCGGAGTACCTTTTTGTATTACTGTAGATGATGAAACTATTAATGATGGCTTAGTAACTGTTCGTAATCGAGATACTATGACACAAGAGAAAGTTAAAGTAAGTGAACTTAAAGCTTACTTAACTAGTGCCATTAAGTTCTAAAAAAATTATCCAATTTGTGGTTGCTAAATCGAAGACAATTTGATATTATAAATAAGCACGAGAAGTCATAAATGATTGCAAAAAGTGCTTATTTTATGTATAATTGTTGTTAGATAAAGTAAGGAGATTGTAATTATGGCTTTAAATTTAAAGAAAATGATGGGGTTAGATGGTGATGATAGTTCTCTTCAAACTGAAGATGAATTTTATACAACAACGGAAGAAGATACTAAGGATAATAAAAATGGTAGCGGTTCTAAGATGATTCTTTTAGAACCAAGAGCGTATTCAGAATCGCAACAAATTGCTGACCATTTAAAGAAAAGAAATAGTGTTGTTGTTAACTTAAAAAGAGTTACTTCTGACCAAGCAAAGAGGATAATTGACTTTTTAAGTGGTTGTATTTATGCTATTGGTGGCACAATGCAAAAAGTTGGTGTAGGTATTTATTTATGTGCACCTAAAAATGTAAACGTTCAAGGAAAAATCACTGAGGATTCATCATCCCTTGATGAAGAGGAGAATGAAGAAGTGAAGTGGTAATTAATAAAAATTGAGGTGGGGGATTATGCCTAAAACATTTGGGATGTCTTTTTATGGCTATAATAAAAACGAAGTAAATGATTTTTTAAATAATGTAACCAAAGAATATGAGGATATGTTAAATAAACTAAAAAAAACAGCTGATGAAAAAGCTAAGTTAGAAAGTGAATTAGAACAATATAAAAGTATTGAAACTTCTTTAAGAAGAACACTGGCTTTAGCCGAAGAATCTAACCAAACGATTAGGAAATCTGCTAACGATGAATCGATAGCAATTTTAGAAGATGCTAAGAAAAACGCCTCAAGAATTATTAATGATGCCCTAATAAGAGCACAAAAAATCCAAGATGATGCTGATAAAATAAAATTAGATACTATTAAGTATCGTAATAAAGCAATTAATATCTTAAAAGAACAAAAAGAAATCTTAGATAAATATGAAGATATAGAGTACTAGAAATAGTGCTTTTCTTTTTGTATAAATTTTAAAAATCAGGGAAAAATAATCTATTTCCCATATTTTTCATAGAGTTAAAAACTCTATGAATACGATTTTTCGGTCTCTATTTTTAACTTATAAAGTAATTTTAACACAAAATATAGCCTTTTAAAACCATATTTTTTAAGAAATGTAATGTTTTTGTAGTCAAAATTCTAGTCAAAAGTAATGCTCTCAAACTCAGGTGAATACTGGCTTTGCCAGGTGTTGCTATAGTAAAAATTCAAAATCTATTCTAGTCAAAATTATGGTCAAAACGGCATTTAAACCCAGTATTCACAGTACCTTTTCATAGAGTTTTTAACTCTATGAATCCAAAAATCAAGTTATATTTTTAAAATAGGTATAAATT
>CAKOOW010000077.1 GCA_934098445.1 uncultured Bacilli bacterium | reverse complement strand
GGTGCCTCATTTAGTTGTACCGAAGTAGATTTTACCTCAACTGGTTTAAAAAATGATACAACCAGAAATGCTATTGAAGAAGTTGTTTGGAATTTAGGTGGAAGTTCAGAGTATTTAGATGGAAGAGAAGAGGATTATGGTGTAACACCAAGTGAGTTTTATGAAGCAGAAAGAGGGGCTGGTGTATATAGTGGTCACGCAACTACTTGGACAGGCAAGATCGGCTTAATGTATCCAAGTGACTATAGTTATGCTACCAGTGGGGGAACAACTAAAGATAGAGCAGCATGTCTAGCAGAAGAGTTTTATAATTGGCATGGTCTTGGTGATTGTAGCAGAAATGACTATTTATTCGATACAAGCAGAAGTCAATCGACATTGACGCCTCATTCGGTTATTGCTTACAATGTGTTCGTTGTGAGCACGGACGGTGGTGTTAACCGCAGTATGGCTTACAGTGCTCATGGTGTGCGTCCAGCGCTTTTTCTAAAATCTAGTATCCTGCTGGATAAAGGTACAGGCGAAAGTTCGAATCCGTATACTTTGAAATTTTAAAGATGACCTTTTCAATAATATGGTGTGTAAATTAGTAAATTTGCATACCATATTTTTTAGGGCTTAAGGAGGATTTTACTTAGATTAGACTAGTAAGTAGTCTTTTTCTTTGATATTATAGATATACAACTTGGAAGTGAGATTATGGAAATAGAGAATATTAAAGATTCTAAGTTTTTAAAGGACTTAGATTATAATGAGTTAGAGGATTTAAGTAAAGAGATAAGAGAATTCTTAATAGAGAATATTAGTAAGACGGGTGGACATTTATCTTCTAATCTAGGAGTAGTAGAACTTACAATAGCGCTTCATAGGAATTTTAATTTTCCAGAAGATAAGATTATCTTTGATGTAGGACATCAAGCTTATGTTCATAAGATACTTACGGGTCGAGGAAAGTATTTTAATACTTTAAGACAGTTTAAGGGATTATCGGGATTTCAAAAGAGGAGTGAATCGAAGTATGATAATTATGAAGCGGGACATTCTTCGACTAGTTTATCAGCGGCTTTAGGATTTGCCCTTTCTAGAGATAAGAAACATCTAAATAATTATGTTATTGCTCTTATTGGGGATGGTTCGATTGGAAATGGGTTATCTTTTGAAGCTTTAAATCATATTGGAGATGCTAATACGAGATTAATAGTAATTCTTAATGATAATGAGATGAGTATTTCTAAGAATGTAGGAGCATTACATAATACTTTAGATAAGATTAGAAGTACTAGTAAATATCATAAGACGATGCAAGATACGAAGTATGTTTTAAATAAGAGTAAATTCTTAGGAAAGTATTTATATAAGATTGTTAAGGGACTAAAAGAGTCTTTTAAGAAGATGTATATGAAAGAGGGGTATTTATTTGAAGAGTTAGGACTTAATTATTATGGTCCGATTAATGGGCATGATTTTAGGGAGTTAGATAAGTATTTAAAGATGGCTAAGAAAGAGATGCAACCCGTCTTATTACATGTAATTACCAAGAAAGGAAAAGGATATAAGTATGCTGAAGATGATAAAGTAGGTCTTTGGCATGGAGTAGGTCCTTTTGATATTAAAACTGGAGAGTTTAAGAAACCTGAAGATGGAAAAGTTTCTTGGAGTGATGTTATTACGAGACATTTAATTAAGTTAGCTAAAGAAGATAAGAAGATTATGGCGATAACACCCGCGATGGCTAATGGGAGTAAACTAAATAGTTTTAAGAACTTATATCCTGATCGTTTTATTGATGTGGGGATTGCGGAAGAGCACGCCTTGGTTTTAGCGAATGCGGTTTCTTTAGAAGGGTTAAAACCTTTTGTCTCCATATATTCAACGTTCTTACAGAGGGGTTATGATGAGGTAGCTCAAGATATTGGCAGAATGAATGGTCATGTCGTGATAGGAATCGACCGAGCCGGAATTGTTGGGGAAGATGGGGAGACGCATCAAGGGATATATGATGTTTCTTTACTTAGTAATATTCCTAATATGACTATTATGGCTCCTAGTGATAGTAAGATGGCAGGAGATATGTTATATACGGCTTTTAGAGTAGAAAGTCCGGTAGCAATTAGGTATTCTAAAGAAAGAATAGATTATATAGAAAGTAGTTATAGGCTTTTAGAGATAGGTAAATGGGAGATAAGTGAGTATCTAGAGAAAAGAAGTTGTGATGGGTACTTAATTAGTTATGGAGACTTTTATAATAGAGCTTTAGAGATAAGGGAATTCTTAAAGAAGAAGAATATTTATTTAAGAGTAGTTAATGCGAGGTTTATTAAACCAATGGATAAGAGAATCTTAAAAGAGATAGCTAAACAAAATAAGCCAGTATTTATCTATGAAGAAGTAGTAAGAATTGGTTCTTTAGGAAGTGAGATTGCTAAGTACTTATTAGAGCATCATTATAATAATATATTCTATGATTATGCGATACCAGATGAATTTATTAAACAAGGAAAAAAAGAAGAAGTAATAAAGAGCTTAAAACTTGATAATAGTAGTATAATAAAAGATATAGAAAAGAGATTAAAATGCAAATAGAAGTTAAGAATGTTAAATTATGTGTGATGGTTCCAAGAGAGTATACTGAAGTCTTAAGGAAAGCTATGGGAGAGTATGAATGTGGTATTCAAGGTAATTATAGTGAATGTATGAATATTACTGAGTGTCATTGTACATTTAGACCTAATGATAAGGCTAATCCTTTTAAAGGAAGTAAAGGAATATTAGAGCATTCTCTAGAAGATAAGATAGAAGTTACTTGTAAGATAGATAAAGTTAAAGGACTAATAGAGGTTATAAAGAAAGTACATCCTTATGAAGAGGTAGGAATAGATATATATCCTCTTATTGATATAGATAATTTTAAGTAAAAGAATATACTATATAAGAGGGATATTATGGGAAGTACTTTAAGATTTTATAGTTTGGAAGAACAGGAAATATTAAGACAAATTGAAGATGACATTAAAATAAAGATGATGTTATATCAACAAATGGAGAGTTTAAGGGATTATACGATTTTAGATGCTATTGAAGATATTGATATAGAAATAGATGAATTATTATCAATTTTAGAAAATAAAAAAGATATTGATAATGTTGGTAAAAGTAATTCTTTGAATAGAAGATTACTAGTAGTAAGTAGGTCTTAAAAAGATTAATAAAAGAAGTATATTCATTTTATGAATAAAATTTCATAGAATGGATATACTTCTTTTTTAGGTGATTTTCATAGAGTATGTAACTCTATGAAAATACTAGGTGAATACTGGGCTTGAAGTCTATTTGACTATAATTTTGACTAGAATAGAATTTGTTTTTGGACTAGAATAATCGATTGCAAAGCTAGTATTTACCTAGGTTTGAGAATATATTATTTGACTAGAAATTTGACTACAAAAATATAATTTATTTTTAAATATATCCTTTAAATTACCCTATATATATGATATTATTTAGATATAAGGTAAAAATAATATCCGAAAATTAG
>CAKOOW010000076.1 GCA_934098445.1 uncultured Bacilli bacterium | reverse complement strand
GCTCTGGTAATCCCCACATAGCTAAGACGTCGTTCCTCTTCAATTTCAGTCTCACTACCACAGGCATTTTGATGCGGAAAAATTCCTTCTTCTAAACCACAGATAAAGACACAATCAAACTCTAAGCCTTTAGCACTATGAAGAGTCATCAAAGTAACGGCATCTTTTTCTTCTTTATGTTCAGACATATCGGCTACTAAAGATATCTCTTCTAAGAAATCACTTAAGTTAACCGAACCAGTTCTCTCTTCAAAAGAAGCAGTCACTGACTTAAACTCTTCTAAGTTATCCAAACGAAGATCATTTTCTAAAGACTTTTCACTTTCTAAGGCTGCCCGCATCCCACTTTTATCAATAACATAATCTACAAATTCTGTTAAAGACAAATCTTCTTGAGCCTTAATCATATCATTAATTAAGTCTTTAAATACTAATTCTTTACCTTTCGTAATAGCCGCAAACATACTGGTATTATTTTCTCTAGCTATAGTACTTAAATTTTCAACAGCCTTCTCTCCAATTCCTCTTTTCGGTTCATTAATTACTCTTCTTAATGCAATATCATCATCTTGATTACAAATAAGTTTCAAATAACTTAATAAATCTTTGATTTCTTTTCGTTGATAGAAGTAATAAGCCCCGATGACATTATAAGGAATATTTTCTTTTAAGAAGACTTCTTCTAATAAACGGGATTGCCCATTAGTGCGGTAAAGGATCCCTATATCTTTATAATCATACCCTTCATTATAAAGTTTCTTAATCTTCTCAATAATAGTTAAAGCTTCATCTTTACCATTTTCACAAACTATATACTGAGTTTTAAGACCCTCACCAAGCGTTCCTTTTAGATTAAGTTCTTTTCGTTCTTTATTATTTCTAATAACACAGTTAGCACATTCTAGAATGTTATTGGTACTACGATAATTATTTTCTAAAGTAACAACTAAACAGTTTTTATAGTCTTTTTCGAAGTTTAAAATATTGCGGAAATTAGCATTTCTAAAACCATAAATAGATTGATTAGCATCTCCAACAACAAATAGATTTTGATATTTATGCGCTAATAGTTTATTAAATTGATACTGAACTTCATTAGTATCCTGATACTCATCAACTAAAATATACTTAAATTTCTCTTGATAATGGTCTAGGATTTCGTGATGTTCTTGGAAAAGCTTAACTGGTAAGACTAATAAGTCATCAAAATCAACTGAATTATTCTTATGAATTAACTCTTCATAAGTCTCATAAATATTTAAAACTTGTTGTTCCATAGCCGTATTAAAAAGATTAGTAATTTCTCTTTGACTTAAATTTTCATTTTTAATAAAACTAATTCTATTTCGAACATAAGAAGGAGCCAGCATCTTTGGATCAATCCCTTTATTCTTCATAATTCTTTTAATAAGACTTAAGACATCATCACTATCTAAGATAGTAAAAGTAGAAGTTAAGTTACAAAGAGTACAATTTTCTCTTATAATTCTTACTCCTAAGGAATGAAATGTTCCTACAAAAGCATTATTATCAGGAACCAAAGATTCAAGACGTTCTTTCATTTCTTTAGCAGCTTTATTAGTAAATGTTATGGCTAAGATATTATAAGAAGGTATGCCTTGGTCAATTAGATAAGCAATTCTGGTGGTTAAGACTCTTGTTTTCCCCGAACCAGCCCCCGCTAAAACAAGACAAGGTCCTTCTAAATGAGTAACAGCTTTATATTGCTCTTCGTTCAAGTTTTTTAAATAATCCATAGTATCACTCTTTTCATCAGGTAATTAAATTATATCAAAGATGATAATTAAAGGAAAGAAAAAGCGACTTAGAGATATTCTATAATCGCTACATTCTTTTGCAATTTATCTATCAAGTCTGTTTCTTCATATTTATTAAATATTTCCATAAAATTACTATTATCCATTAAGAACATATCATAATATTCTTTAAAGATATTAAAGAGATTAGTAACTCCTAAATCACTTAGGTATTTTAGATTAGCTTCTACTAATATTTTATTAGTAAGTAAGGATTTTTTAATTATTCCAGGAATATCTTCTTCTAATTCTTTAATTTGTTTATTCGTAAAATTACAATTTTCTAAAAAATTCATATCTCTTAAAGCTCCTTTTCTACTTCTTTAAAGTCCTCTATTGTCTTATGAGAGTTATAGAATAAACCAGCTAAAATAGTCTTTTCATCAATAGTATCTAAATGATTAACTAAAGTAATTAGATTTCTTTTAGTATTTTCTACTGAGAAGGCTAAGTTATTAATGATATAGGCTTTTTCTTTAGAAACAGTTAAGCTTTCTAATTTATTTAAGACTTTAGAATATTCATCAAACTTTTTAGCATCACTTAAGACTTCATCAGTAGTTTTATTCTTTAAAGTCTCATATGCTTCTTTAGAGATTTTACTTTCTAACTCATTAGTTAATTTATTACTAAGCTTAGGTAATTCTACTTCTTTTTCGACTAATTCTTCTAGAATACTTTGACTAAAGATATAACTATTATAAGAGAAACTATTATTCTTTTCTTCCGTATAAGGAATATTATATTCTTTACAGAAGTTAATTCTTTCGATAACTAAAGGAACATTTTGACTTAAGACTTTAACATTATAAGTTAAGAGATTAGTTTCTCTAGCTTCAATAATTAAATCGATATTATCTCTTAAAGTCTTAGGTTCTTGACATAGTACTTTAAAGACTATTTTTCCATTAGGATTCTTTAAACTAATCTTATATTCTTCTAAGATTTTTAAATTTTCTTCTAGGTTTTCATTATCAACCAAACTTAAAGTTGTCCCAAATTTTTGAAGTTCCATTAGGGTAGGATTATACCCTTTATTCTTTAGACTTTTTAAATTCTTAAGATAATTTTCAAGACCATTTTGGTAAGTTACAAGACCTACATCTTGAGGATTTATCTCTTCTTCTTTTAAAGTATCTAAAATTTCTTTAGGATTTAGATTACTTGTAACAAAAGGATTTACTAAGTCAATATCTTGAGAATTTTTTTCTAAGGCAATTAATTTATCTTTAGAAAAATCAATCGCACTAGATGTTGCTTCTTGTTCAAAAGTTATTTCTTCTTTAGGTTCTTCTTCTTTTACTTCCAAAACTGGTTCTTCTGAAGTTATGGTATTATTGGTAACCGCATCTAACTCATCTAAAGAAATAGGCTCAATAGCAGGTTCTTCTTCTTTAATTTCAGCCGGAGTATCTTGTTTATCTTCTTCAAAAAGGCTCTTTAATTCTTCAAAAGATATAGGGGTTTCATCTTCTAAACGACTTTCAAAAGAAATAATGTCCTCATTTTCTTTTGGATTTTCCTTTTCTTCTTTAGTAGGATCTTCAACCTTATTATCTTCAGGAGTTACTGGTTTACTAACCTCTTTAGTTTCTTCTTCTTTTTCTTCTTTAATATCACTAGTAGGTTCTTCATTTAATAAAGATACAATCTTATCTAAGTCAACAAAAGTATCATCATCCTTAGAGAAAATATCTTCATTATTTTCTTCTTTTAAAGGTTTTTCCTTAACAGGCTCTTCTACTTTAATAGTAGGTTTAACAAACTTATAATCCTTAAAGAAAGGAATTAACTCATCTTAGGGGAAAAGAAT
>CAKOOW010000075.1 GCA_934098445.1 uncultured Bacilli bacterium | reverse complement strand
CTAAAATACCAAAATTTGCCGTTGATAGTCAAATAGCAACCCTTATTGAAAAAGAAGAAAATAAAAGAAAGACAATATCTCTTGATGATAAATTAAAATACCATAAAGAATCTTTTTGTCTAGATTACACTCCTAAAAACAGCTTGCGCTTGGTAAGACAAAAAAATAAATAAGTCTAATAAGCCATAAAAATCCATGAAAAAATATGACGGAAAGGATTAATCAATATATAGAAATAAGCAAAATACATGGTAATAAAAAAATAAACTCTATAGTATTGATTTTATATAAAAATTATGAAAGTAGGAATTATAGGGGGCGGTGCCTCAGGAATGATGAGTGCTATTCTTCTTAGTAGAAAAGGAATTGATGTAACTATTATTGAAAAAAATAGTACTTTAGGTAAAAAGATTTTAATGACTGGTAATGGTCGCTGTAATTATTTTAATCAGGATATAGATATAGATAAATACTATACTAGTGATTATGAGTTTTTGAAAACGATTGTTAATGAGGATAATGTTTTTAAAGTTAAAGAGTTTTTAAATAGTATTGGTTTAGTTCCTAGAATTAAAAATGGTTATTATTATCCTTCAAGTAATACGGCTACTTCAGTATTAAATGCTTTTTTAACAGAAATAGAAAAAAGAAGAATAAAGGTCATATTAGATAGTGAAGTAAATAGTATAAAAAAAGTAGATAATAAATATCAAGTTACCATAGATACTAAAAAAATGACTTTCGATAAGATAATTATTGCTATAGGAAGTAAGGCTGGCTTAAAAGAAAATAATAATTATCAACTATTTACAAGTTTAGGTATAAAATTAAATCCAGTGTTGCCAGCCTTGTGTCCTTTAATACTAAATGGTGATTTTTTTAATAAGTGGTCAGGTATAAGAGTAGAAGCAAGAGTTAGTATCTATGAAGATGATAAGTTTCTTAAAAGTGATTTAGGAGAGGTTCAACTAACTGATTATGGTATTAGTGGTATTTGTGTGATGAATTTAAGTTCTCTTGTCAGTAAGGCTTTATATCAAAAGAAAAAAGTTAAAGTTCATTTAAATTTCTTGCCTAATATAGAAAAAGAAAATATCGATAAATGGTTGACTTTACGAGATAATACTTTGTATCAGCGAACGGTTATTGAATTATTAGAAAGTATTATTCCTTATAAGCTTCTTTATATCTTAGTTAGTAAGGCTGGTATAAAGAGTAATTGTCATTATAAAAGTTTAACTTGGAAAGAAAAGGATGATTTAATTAATAATTTAAGTGATTTAACTTTAGACGTTAAGGATACAAAAGAGATATTTAAAAGTCAAGTAGTTACAGGGGGGATTCCAATTAGTAGAGTTAAGGATACTTTAGAAGATAAAGAATATAAAGGCCTTTATTATACAGGGGAAATATTAGATGTTGATGGTATATGTGGAGGCTTTAACTTAGGTTTTGCTTGGTTATCAAGTATTGTAGTAAGTGAGGATATATGCTAAGAGTAAGAGAGATAAAACTGGAATATGATATAGATAGTGCGGCTAATCTAAGATTAAAAATTTTAAAAAAATTAAGATTACCAAAGGATTGTAATTTGACTTATAAAATAGTGAAAAAATCGATTGATGCTAGAAAAAAGCCTGAGGTATATTATGTTTATGAAGTTTTATGTGAGCTTGATAAAAATCGGGAAGAAAAATTGTTAAAAGTAAATAGCAAAGACATAGTAATTGGAAAAGAGGTTAAATATGAATTTAAACCTCAAGGAATTATACCTTTAAAAAAGCCTATTATTGTGGTAGGAAGTGGTCCGGCAGGATTGTTTGCCAGTTTAAATTTAGTTAGAAATGGCTATCCAGTTATAATAGTTGAACGCGGTAGTGAGATTACTAAAAGAGTTTCTAAAGTCGAGAAGTTTTGGCAAACTAACGAGTTAGATACGGAATGCAATATTCAATTCGGCGAAGGCGGCGCGGGGACTTTTTCTGATGGAAAGTTAAATACTTTAGTAAATGATAAAGAGGGAAGATATCAGTATGTGATGGAGACTTTTGCTTCTTTAGGGGCTGCCAAAGAAATAACTTATGTAAATAAACCACATATTGGGACGGATGTTTTAAGAGAAGTTATCATTAATATGCGTAAAATGATTGAAAGACTGGGGGGTAAATTTTTATTTGAAACTAAACTTACTGATTTAAATATTAAAGATGGTAAATTAGAAAATGTCGTTTTAAATGATAAAGAAACTGTGGCTTGCTCGGCACTGATTTTAGCAATTGGGCATTCGGCTAGAGATACTTTTTATATGCTAAATGATAAAGGGCTTACTATGCAAAATAAACCTTTTGCAGTGGGCATGCGGATTATGCATCCTCAAAGCTTAATCGATAAAAATCAGTATGGTCTTTTAGATAATAGATTACCAGCTGCTTCTTATAAACTTACTTATAAAGCTAGTAATGGTAAGGGGGTTTATAGTTTTTGTATGTGTCCTGGCGGGTACGTAGTTAATGCTTCTAGTGAAGAAAAAAGATTATGTGTTAATGGGATGAGTTATGCCAAAAGAGATAGTGGGGTTGCTAACAGTGCTTTAATTGTAACGGTTAATGAGTCTGATTATGGAAATACTTTGTTTGATGGTATTAGGTTTCAAAGAAGTTTAGAAGAAAAAGCTTACCAGTTGGGAAATGGTTTAATTCCTATGGAGACTTATGGGGATTATAAAGATAATAAAGAGCCTAAGACTATTGGAAAATTAGAGCCTAAAATAAAAGGGCAATACAGAATAGCCAATTTAAATGAACTATTACCTTATAATTTAAATATAGCCTTAAAAGAAGGTATCGAAAATTTTGATAGAAAAATAAAAGGTTTTGCGGATAAAGAGACCCTACTTTGTGGGATTGAGGCTCGAACTTCTAGTCCAATTAGAATAATTAGAGATGAAAATTACGAATCTAATATTTTGGGAATCTATCCAAGTGGGGAAGGGGCTGGGTATGCTGGTGGTATTACCAGTGCGGCTATCGATGGTCTTAAAGTAAGTGAAGCTATAATGAATAAATATAAAAATAATTAAGATGAATTTAAAAGTAAAAAAAACTAAATAAGAAGATGCTAACAAATGGCTATAATCTTATTTAGTTTTTAATTTTTAAGATATAATAATAAAAAAACTAGGGATTAACCTAGTAATAATCAAATGGTAGCGACGGGGAGATTCGAACTCTCGACCTGCCGGGTATGAACCGGATGCTCTAGCCAGCTGAGCTACATCGCCATTTTTTCCTGACACTTTTTAATTATAGCAAAAGTTTTCTTTTTTTGTCAATAAGAACTTGCAATTTATTACTAAATAGACTATAATTTAGATATATTTGCCTTATGGGGAAAGAAATGGTGATTATATTGGAACATTACTTTACAAATAACGAAAATTTAAAAAGTGAATTACGCACAATTAGTTATGAAGTAAATAATGTTCCTTTTTCATTTACTTCAGATAATGGAGTTTTCTCCAAAGACAAAATAGATTTTGGCAGTCTAAATTTAGTTAAAGTTCTTCTTAAAAGTTATGATAAGAAAAATGTTGATGCTTTAGATGTTGGATGTGGTTATGGTTTTATTGGGATTAGCCTTTCTAAATTACTGGATAGT
>CAKOOW010000074.1 GCA_934098445.1 uncultured Bacilli bacterium | reverse complement strand
CGTCAAGCAATTTAAAGAAAAGTCCAAAAGAATTATTAATTGATACAAAATAGTAATAAATATTTATAATTTATAAATGTAAATCAGAAATGGTTTACTTTTTTCTTTGGAATTTTAAAAATCAATGGTATCATATAATAGAGGAGAATTGAGGATATGGATGTAAGTATATATACAATTTTAGAAGTAGAATATAAAAAAAGATATAAGTTACCGGATTACTGGTATCAAATAGATGATTATAAAGTAATGATAGAAATAATAAGTAAGGCGATTAATAATAAGAAAAGAATTGAAGATATTGAAGAATATCAGAAGTTAAATAAGGTGATTATGTATGACTAGGGAAGAATTAAGCCAAAAGTTATTAGAAATAGATGATTTAAAAGGCACTATTGATAAATTAAGTCCTGAGGTTTTATCATATCTTGATATTAAGGTGTATAGTAGACCTATAAGTGGATATTATAATGCTTATGACTATATGCTAAGTAGTAAAAAAGGAGAAGTGAAACCAAAACTTGAAGATAAAGTAAGTAAGGAAATTATTATTCCTAAAATTAAGGCAAGAAAGCCTTTTGATTCTGGTTTTTTGATTCCAACGGATGTTTTACTATCGCCGTGGCCAGATTCTAATAAAAATGTTTTAGAACATATTTTGGAAGATCCTATAATATCACTTTTTTGTAGGTGCACTCCAGCGGTTGATAACTTAGAAGTAATTAAAAACATCATAAATCATGGCGATTATAGTTTTCTTAATATGGTTTCAATTAATTTATATAACGAAAAAATCACTGATGATAAAACTATATTAGATATAATGATAGAACATAAAATATTACCAGTAACTAAATATGTTACTTATAATTCGGACCTCGGTATATTAAAAAATAGTTGTAAAGAGCCACAAGATATTTTACTTGCTAAAGTAAAGGAAGATAAAACTTTATTAGAAGTTTTGCTTGAAAATAATATACCTTTTATATTTGATAAAGATGATTTAGAAAAAGCCCCTTTAGAAGTAAAAAAGGCTATTTTATTAATATGTACAAAGGAAAATAGACTAGATTTAATAAGATATATTTATGATTCTTTTATTGATTCTACTAACTTAGCAATGGAAAAAATGAAAAATTATAATCAGGAGGATACTATTGAGACTTATAAAATACCTTTGGAGTTTCAAGATAAAGTTAAAGAATTTTATCAAGTCTATGCAACGGGGACTAGTAGCAGTAAAGAAATTTTAGATTTAGCATTAAAATCGTTTTTAAATTGTTTAGGTGTAAATAAAACTGTTGCTACCGATGATATGGATTGTTTAATATGGATTAAACAAGAATATCCTCATTTTCATTTTGAATACAATAAGAATAAAGGTTCATTTTTCTCGGCAGGCGGCGAAACAATTAGTATTGAAAACCCTAATTGTTTATCAATGTTTAACCATGAACTAGCGCATGCTCTTCATCATTATATAATTGATGATTCCCTTGCTCCTTCGGCTATTCAAGGAGAAATAGAATTAGGAAGAAAAGAAAGTTATGATAATTTAAAAATGAAGGTTATTTATAATGAACTTAATAGTGAATCGGCATCTTTGACAAATAAAATTGATTCAGAATTAAAAAGCAAATTTGGAGAGTTTATAATTAAAAATTATGGCTCTTTAGAGGCATATGAAGCACTTTTAAGTGCTGAATTTCAAAAAGTGTTAACTGATAGTGCAACTGTTAGGGGTTATATCGATGAAAATTTTAGTAGTGAGGTAAGCACTGAAGTAAAAAAAGCTCTTGATAGTATTATAACAAATATGGATATTAGCACGGCTGTAAGCAAGCTAACTAACCACTGTTTACAAGTTGAATATAAACAATTTAGAGCACGGTTATTTGATGAAAAACAGGCTGAATTTTTGATGTATTATAATTTTATTGATGCTTATTATAATGGGGCTGTTGGCGAATTAGCTTTTAAAAATGATATTAATAATTCTTTTTATAGCGTTCATGGTCTTACATATTTTCTTAAAGATAAGGATAATCAATATCGTGAAATGCTTGCTGATTATGTTGCTCTTTTAAAGAGTCATAATGGTAAATATTATATAGATAAATTACGCGAAAAGGGTTTTGGTAGTATTATTGATAAGATTGATAAGGTATATCGCTATAGCGGTTATGAAGAAAGTGTTAGTTTGTAATAAAGCGTTGTGCTGTTATACCTATGGTAATTAATGAGCGATAATTATGGGATTTTTTGATAGATTTAAAAAACAGAAGAAAGAGGAAAATCAAGAAGAAAATAAGATGGGACAAGAACTTAGTGCAAGTGAAAAATTGTCTACTGATTTACAGAGGCAAATAAACGATCTTTATAAAGAAAAAAATGATGCTTATCAAGAGCAAATGAATGGATGGCGTAAAGTAGAACAAGAAATACAGGGTCAATTAGATGCAAGGTCTGATTTAGATACTACTAAATATTTAGATGATGTAGTTGTTAAGCAAACAAAGAAGTTTATTTCTGAAATGGCTGGGGATGAAGATTTTAGTAAAAGTGCAGAACCGCCAAAAGATTTTAATAAAAGTAGAGTTACTGCCGAAAAAGCAAAGGTTATTAATAAACAAATTTCAATAGTTGCTGGTGGTGCTTGTATTTATATATACAATCATCCTACACCACCATTTCTAAATCCTCTGAATTATTTGGGTTTAACATTTTTATTAACAAAAGAACAACTGGGAATTTTAGAAGGTGCTGAAGAACAAAATTTGAATTATGCCAGGAATCATATGACGGATGAAGAACTTGGTGAATATTTGGAAAAAGAGCTTGCTATAGTAAAAAAATATAGAGCAGAAGATAAGTTTAATACTGTTGAACAACAAAAAATTTTAGATTTTGCTATAGGTACAGCGGATAATTTTTTAGATTCACTACATACTGAAAAATCTCAATCAAGAAGATAGGTGAAAATAAGTTACTTAAAATCTTAATTTTATGGTTATTATGTTATTAACCAATGAGGCAAGATTTAGGGTGACTTTTTTTATGAAAATTAAAAAAAGCAATTCCTTTAGAGAAAATCACTTGGTAAAATTATTATTTCTGGGGGCATATAGGTCTCTTATATTAATTCCTAAGGCATCAGCAATGTGCCCATAATAAAGAATGTTCAAAACATACTTGTCAAAAACAGCAATTAGAGCAAGATATTGTTGATATAATTAACCATTATAAAGAAATAATTGTAGAGATGGATTCTAAAATAAATGAAATATTGAACAAAAAAGAAATTTCTTATGATTTGGAAATAATAAAAAATAAAATTCAAAATGCAGAAGAAAAAATATAATGTTAAGGAATTCAATTAAAGAAGATTTAAAAGAAAATTTTATATCGGAAGAAGAATACTGGCAATATAACAAAGAGTATAGTAATAAAATTAAAAAGATAAAAGAAGATATACAATTATATGAGGAGGGAAAAGAAACAGAAACAATAAAAAATAACGATACTGATTGGATGAATATATTTAAAAATAAAGAAAAAATAAATGAACTAAATAGATTATTGATAGATGAGTTAATTGAAGATATAGTTATAGAAAAAAATAATAATGAAAAGATTATTTTTAAATGCGAAGCGTTGAATCAATCTAAAGTGCACAATTAAGTGCAATTGGATACAAAAAGTGTGTTTTCAAAAGAAAATGCACTTTTT
>CAKOOW010000073.1 GCA_934098445.1 uncultured Bacilli bacterium | reverse complement strand
GTAGTAAAGGGTAGTACAGAGTCGAGAACGCTTGATACGGGAGTATTACAAGCAAATAGTTCTAAAGATTATAGCATCTCTATCTGGATGGATAAAAGTGTTACTTTAAGTGATGATGCCCAAAATAAAGTATTTAAGTCTAAAGTAGTAGTAGATGCGGGTGCTACCGAGACTGCTATGGATAAGATAATAGCCTCTGTTGATACTACTGGTAAGTGTCCAACTATCAATAGTGATGGTACCGTAAATGTTACTTCAGCAGAAGCAACTGATGGTTATGTTTGTAGTGCCTCTGATGCTTATGGTACTAGCTACTATTATCGTGGAAACGTTACCAATAATTACGTAAAATTTGCTGATAAGTATTGGCGTATTATTCGTATTAATGGTGATGGAACAGTTCGTGTAATCTATGATGGAACCTCTGCTCATGCTAATGGTGAATCAAGTACGGATAGACAAATTGGAACTTCAGCATTCAACTATTATTGGAAGAAAGATAATGTCCAAGAAACTACTAATTCACCTGTTTATAATGACAATGCTGGAGTTGGTTATATGTATGGTAATCGTGATGCGATAGTAGAAGCTACTGAGTATTCTAAATCAACGAGTTTTACGAATACAGATACTTATTATATTGCTAAAGAGTATACATATGATGCGACAACTGATGAATTTACATTAAAAGATCCAATTGCCGTATTAGGTAGTGCGATGACCTCAGACTATGTAGGTTATTATACTTTTGGTGAAACAGATGCTAGTTATTCTAGTAGTTATGAATTAAATAAAATATTTGGGGTAACAGCTGGTGATTCAAATGCTTCCGTAAAATATGGTTATGTCAGGTATGGAACTTCAAGTAAAGAAGTAGCTCAGACTAATACCAACGATTCAACTATGAAAACTTATTTAGATAATTGGTATAAAACTAATATTTCCGGTACAGAAAACGAACAATATTTAGCTGATAATATTTTCTGTAATGATCGTAGTTTTTCTAGTGATAATTCCGGCACTGGAGCGGGAGTAAGTTATACGAAATACAATTGGGCTAATTGGCATCCATCTAAGTCTAATTTAAAATGTCCGCAACAAAACGATGCCTTTACGGTAAGCGATACTACCAATGGTAATGGAGCTTTAACTTACCCAATTGGTTTAATAACGACTGATGAAGCAATTTTAGCAGGTGGAAGTTCTAGCAATAATGGTTATTACTTATACTTGGGGTCATGGTATTGGGTTTTCTCGCCTGCCAACTTCAATCGTTGGTACGCTAACATGCGTGGCGTTAGCGACGGTATTATCACTGACGCTTGGGGCAATCCGAACCTCACCGGCGGTGTTAGACCTGTTTTAAATTTAAAGCCTGAAGTATTAAATAACGGTGATGGAACTATGAATAATCCTTATAAATTATCTGTTCAATAATATTATCTGGTATTTAGAGGGTATAGAATATGGTGTGTAAATTATTAAATTCGCATGCCATATTTTTTTATGGTATAAAATGTAAAATAGAAAGTCATAACTAAAGGGTATGGCTTTTTAAGAGTGGTTTTATTCTAGTAAATTTATAGTTTTAAAACTTAAAAACTATGGTATACTATAAGAGGAATAGTAGGTGATTTTGATGGATATATTTATTTCTATTGGATTTGATACAGCCTTGAAGAAATATATTTTATTTACGGAGAAAAATCATCGGGAGCTTGCTACTGATTACTTAGTATATGTTATTATGATGTTAATATTCATTTATAGTAAAGTAGATATTATGAATCCTTATTTAGCTAGATATAAAGATGGTGCTGGTAGTCTTAGAAGAAATCTAATGAAGTATGGATATAGTGACTTTAAGATACATAAATTCTTTAATGACTTAAATAACTATTTAGAAGTAGATAATTATAATAAGATATATAATCAATATAAGAATCCATATTTTATAGTACTACAAGAAGACTTAATAGAAATGTTTTATCAAAAGACTTTAAGTATAGAAGTAAGTTTAGAAGAAAAGAAAAAGTTTAAGGACTTATTATATTCTAGTAAGAATAGTAATTCTTCAGTAAGAAAGATAAATAGTCTTTATAATACTTATTTAGATGGGGCTTTAATATACTATAGTAATCTATTTAGTCAGAGTAATTATAATATAAAGATACTTCCTAAGAAAGATAGATTATTAGATATGAGTGTTTATAGATTATTTAATCTTAATGAAGAGGATATAGTTAAAGTAAATAATAATACTTTAGAAGAGATAAATAATGGGATATATAATTATTTTCATATAAATCCCATAGGAGTAAGAGCCTATGATAAGTTGATGAATAAAGTAAATAAATTAGCTAATACGAAGTATCGTTTAGCAAATAATAGTGGGAGTATTAATTTACTTTTGTTTACTAGTTTCTTTGGATTTATTATAGTCTTAGGAATTACGATAGGACTTTTCTTAATATGAAAACAAAAGTATTTAATGATGTTACTTATTATATTCTAAAAGATGATAATAATATTTTAGATGAGATGGATATAAGTAAGAAATTAACTGAGTATTTTGATGATTTTGATTATGTAGTAGGAGATATTACTTATAATGCTTTAAGACTAAAGGGATTTAAAAGAAATAGTAAGAGTAATAATAAGTATAATAGAATTGATTTTTTAGAAGAATATCTAAGTAAATATTGTGCTTATGGTGCTAAATGGTTTATAATTAGTAAGGTATATAAAGATATAAAATAAGTAAAGGATGGTTATTGTGATAGAAAAATTAGAAATCTTAAAAGAAAATAATGATAAGTTAGTAGTAGACTATGTCAGTGCTTTTAGCTTAGTATTTAATGAAGTAACGCATAATTTTGCAATTGTCACTAGTAATGAACTAGATCAAAATGGCTTAGTAAAATTAATGGTCAGTGAAGTAAGTAATGATACTTTGGTAAAAATTAGTGATGAGGCTTTATGGGGTGAAGTTAAAAATGTTATGCGTGCTATTATCAGTAGTAGTAGTTATAATTATACTTATATAACGATTCCTAAGAGTATAAAAGCTAAGACTGATTTTGCAAGAGTTATTGCCGTTCAGGAGGCCGCTAAGACTCAACTTATTAGTGATTATATGGCTAAAAAACCTACGGAAAATGTAGCAGCTCCTGTAAGTGATAGTTTAATTGATAATCCCGCAATTTATCCAACTGAAAATGCAGAAATTAGTACGGGAAGTGAGATAACACCAGGAATTGTGGTGGACACACCGGTAAATACTAGTAGTGAAGAAGTTAAAGCTGTTAATGTGATGGATGCGGTAAAAGAAGAGCCTGCGGTAGCTGAACCTGAAGTATCGATGGATGAATTAGTTAAAGATGCGATGGAAAAGAGTGAAGAACCCACTAATTTTGATAAAAATACGGAAGAGGATAAATTAGTAGTAGATGCTACTTCGTTAATGAAAGAATTAGAAAACTATATAAGATTAGTAGTTAAAGATGAGATTAATAAGTCTAAGTAGCTATTAATCTTTTTTATATAATAGGAAAGTTATAGAGAAATCTATAGTTTTTTGTTATCTTAGAGTAAAAAATGGTCAAAAAATGTAATTTTTTTCATAAATTTAGCAATTTATGAAAAAAAATCGAAAGTTATGTCTAATATATATATATGAGGGGTATTTTTTAGAGTTTGATTGTTAGTTAAAATTTGTGTTTGAAAGGATGGAGGATATATGAAAAAACACAAGAACAAAATCAAAAGAGAAAGTGCCTACAATAAAGTATTGGCACCGGGAGAAATAATCCCCAACAAAATCAAAAGAGAAAGTGCCTACAATAAAGTATTAGCACCCGGAGAAATAATCCCCTTATGGCGAGATATGATGTTTTG
>CAKOOW010000072.1 GCA_934098445.1 uncultured Bacilli bacterium | reverse complement strand
ACATCACTAGGCCATGGTTGATACTCGCTACCTAACTTGATACCTAGCTTAGTTACATCATAATAATTTTGGCTACCCATATTAGGATGATAAATACTACGATAATAAAAGTGGTCAGTATAATCATGATAACTACTAGTATTATAACTAGCATTGTTGAAAAGATTAAAGATTGACTCAAAGTAAGTATTATCTTTATAAGTGTTAATCGTACAAGTATTATTAATTGTATATAACGAGGTTATCCCTGTCATCTCGTTATTACCAGTCGAACAAGCATTTCTAGGTGAAAAAGCATTTTCCCAAGTCCAACCATTATTATATAGTTTAGCAAAGTTAGGGAAATATTCTGGGTAATCCTTTAAAACATTACTACCGGATTCAATCATTAAAATAACAAGATTTTTACCTTTAAATAAACCTGTATAGTCATTTTTGCTCGTAATTTCTTTACTCATAAAATAACTATTTAGAGTTTTATAATCTTTATTTTTCTCGGTCTCGTTAGCAGTCTCCCAGACGGTATCATCAATTACTCTACTGTAATCGGTTACTTCCGTTGGTTCAGATTTTTTAAATACTTCCGAAGTTTCTTCAGCTTTAATAATTAATGATTTAATATCCAAGAATTCATAGCCTACTAAACCATACTGACTAACGGCAATATTTTGCATAGAAGGATTTTTAAAGAGTTCTTTATTACTAACAATTTGCACTTTATCTTGCATAAAACTTAAAGTAATTGTTAAATAATAAAAACCACAGGTAATAAGAGTTATAAAAGTAGTTAGACAGCGCACGACATTATAACGATATTTATAAGTCTTATCAATAAGTTTTTTATCTAAAAAGATAAAGTATAAAATGTATAAAAGGGGTATAAGTAAAAGCGTATAAAACCAAGGATTAAGAATAGAAAAGAAATCTCCAATAAAATATTCAACAGCATGAGCTTGACTTGCCGTACCAAGAGACATAAAAGTTCCTAGGTAATTATACATCCCGCCTTGGGCAATAAATATAATGCTAAAGGCTAAAAGAATTAAACAGACAATAATATTAGCATATTTTCTTTTTAAGAAACTAATTAAAAGGGATATAATATTACTTAAGATAATAGCTCCTAAAAGAATTCTTAAAAGGGACCAATTAAAGATATTTAAACCCATTATAATCTTAAATATTAATTCTAAAAGAAAAATACCTAAAGTCAAAAGAATACTATAACGCACTACTTTATTATTATAAATTTTTTTAATCATACAACTTACCTTCTCCATAAAATTATTTTCTGTATTTTTTAACAGGACCATAACTAAAACGATAATTATCTAAAGGACCATATTTTTCTAACATTTCCAAATGAAACTTAGTTGGATAACCTTTATGTTTCTTAAAGCCATACATCGGATAAAGTTCATCTAGATCATCCATCATATGATCTCTGGTTACTTTAGCAATAATACTCGCAGCGGCAATAGAGACGGAAGTAGCGTCTCCATGAATAATACTGGTACTTGGCATTTCTAAATTTAGAGGCATAGCATCAATTAAGACATGTTCTGGTTTAATTTTCAAAGAATTAATGGCCTCATACATCGCTAGTTTAGTCGCTTCATAAATATTAATTTCATCGATGGTTTTGGCATCAGTCATACCAATTCCGTAAGCGATGGCATCTTTAATTATCTTAGGATATAACTCTTCTCTTTTCTTTTCACTTAGTTTTTTGGAGTCATTTAAGCCCTCTAAATGATAATTGATAGGCAAAATAACAGCGGCCGCTACAACGGGCCCGACTAAAGGTCCACGGCCAACTTCATCAACACCACAGATAAATTTTACTCCTTGTTTATATAATTCTTTTTCGTATTTTAAAAGTTTTGGACTATTCTTAGTCTTCTTCTTGGTTTCTTTTTTTTCTTGATTACTTAGTTCTTCTTTACTCTTACTTCTCACTACAACACTCTTCTATCTTATCAAAGGTAATATTTTTGATTTTTTCCAATTTTATATCATTAATGACGGTGGTACTTACTCTCCGATAGTCAGCTTCGCCACCTTTATTTAATGCCCCAATTTTTTTAGCAATAATATTATATGCTTCTTCAAAATCAGTAATGCTTTCTAAATTATATCGCATTTTCAAGATTTCCGGATAAAAAGTTGCTAATTTAGTTAAAATGTGGCAAGCCACTTTATCTAAAGGCAAAATATCTTCTTTGATAGCGCTCATAGCGGCTAAGTTAAGGGCTACTGTTTCTTGCTCTAGTTTAGGCCACAAAATACCAGGAGTATCTAAAATAACAATATTGCTATTAGTCTTTAGCCAAGTAAGATTTCTCGTAACACCGGGATTATTCCCTACTTTACTAACTTTTCTTCCTGCTAAACGGTTTATTAAGGTTGATTTACCGACATTAGGAATTCCTAAAACACAAGCATAAATTAAATTACTATTATTACCCTTATCTTTCTTTTTAGCTAATTTTTCAGCCATCACTTTGTTAATGGTAGTTATTAAATTTTTAAGACTATTTTTATCATCAGCATTAATACTTACCACCGTATAACCTTTAGTCTCATAAAATTTACTCCACTTTTTAGTATCAGCATCATCAGCTAAATCAGACTTAGTCATTACTAAAATATGTGGTTTAGTCTTTAAAATATCTTCACTGCCATTGATTTTAGAAGAATATGGAATCCTTGCATCAACAAGTTCTAAGACAACATCTATTAAGTCTTTTTTCTCTTCTAACATTTTCTTAGTCTTAGCCATATGGCCTGGATACCAGTTTATATTAGTTTTTTGTAAGTTTTTTTCTTCATTATTCATATCTATTCACCTACTTTATTATAAGTTTCTTGTAATTCAATTTCAGCCTTTTTAACGAAAAAATCATTATTCTTAATTGGAATATTATTATCAGTAATTACTTTTTTCATCTCATCTATAGAATTATAAAATCTATCTGCATAATTACATTTATCTTCTATTTCAATATAAATATGCTTATTGTTAACGTTTTGGATAACTAATTCGTCTTTATCCGTTGCATAAACTAACATATGATCATTTATTCTAATTAACTCCTGAAAGCCTAATTTTTCAAATAATAATTTGGAATTACTAATATCGTCAATTTTAACTTTTACTTTTCCTTGCCTTGTTATTTCTTTATTTTCATTATACTCTTTATATTTATAAGTTAACAATTTAGTTTCTTTATCTTCTTCAATAATATTTCTAATTAAAACACATTTGTTTAACATTGATAAGCAATCATCTTCCTTATCATTCTTATTAATTAAATATATATCATTTAAATCATAAACTTCTTTTAATTCAAAGCCATTTTCTTCAAGTATTTTAATTAAACTGCTTAAATCAACACAAACTTCTACAGTTATTTCACTTTCATAATTCATATTATTTCACTCCTCTTTTACTAGCAGTTACTGCGTCGTAATCAATACCGTAATTCCTATACATTTTTTAACTTATTTTAGTCTTTTTATACTATCTTTTATCAATTTTTATTACATTTTATCATAAACATGCAAGATATCATTTCTTAAAAATTCCCATTTTATAAGGGTTTAAGTGATAGTCGCCATAAATACATGACAGCCAGTTGATACTCGTCGATGGTAAACTTTTTGCATTTTCATCCATTTTTTTGTTTTTTCTCATTTCTCTTTTTCGATACATATCCATTATTTATCACTTCTTTCTATTTCATTTTATTTTAAAAAAATACTTAAAAAAGTACTTTCAGATTTTGCCCTTTAACTAGATGATATTATATCATAGTTTTGTTTATTTATAAAGTCAAGAGCCTCAAAATATTTATCTTCGCATTTAAATGTAATTTAAAATATGAAGTGCACAAATGCTGTGCACTAAGAATTATAAACTGATATAATATCTAACATGCAATTT
>CAKOOW010000071.1 GCA_934098445.1 uncultured Bacilli bacterium | reverse complement strand
CTTGAGTATGAAAAATATAATCGTCCGGATATGGTTGAAACTTTAAAACAAGAAATTAAAATCTTGGAGGAGTACTTGCCCAAGCAATTATCAGAAGAAGAGACTAAAGAGGCTGTTAAAAAAATTATGAGTAATTACCCAGATGCAACCATAAAAGATATGGGGAAAATTATGAAAGAAGCATCAAGTAGTCTTGGTAGTGTTGCCGATATGAGTGAAGTTAGTAAATTAATCAGAAATATTTTAGTTTAAAGAGGTCTATTAGACTTCTTTTTTCATAGGATTTACTAGGTGATTTTATGCATATATGGGCTAATTTGCAGAATTTTTTATATGATAAAGACTATTTTCTAGCCTATTTTAATGATTCTTTATACATCTATAATTTTAATAAAGTTTATTTAATTACTAAGACTAAGATTATCTTAAGTATTAAAGATAAGAAGATAACTATTAAAGGAGATAATCTCATCTTAAGAAAATCTTGTGGTACCGAACTGCTAATCCAAGGAATAATAAAGGAAATTAAATATGAATAGAATTCTTATCTCTCTTAGAGTCTATAATCTTAATAACTTTCTTTTAAGAATGATTGCTAAAGAAATTACAATTATCCAAGTAAGTTATACTAATAAGTACTTAAAATGTTATATAGATAAGAAAGATTTACCTTATCTTAAGAAGTTTTATCATCTAGAGATTATAAAAGATAATAAGATAATAAGAATAAGAAACTTCTTAAGAAATAATATTCTTCTTATAAGTAGTATTATCTTAAGTATTATTTTATTTCTAATTCTAACGAATATTATCATCAAAGTCGAAGTAATAAGTAAGAATGATAAATTAACTAAGAATCTTTTAAAGACCTTAGAGACTTATAATGTCAAAAGACTAGCCTTTGCTCTTTCCAATGAGAAATTAATTAATATTAAAAATAAAGTCTTAAATACTTATCAAAAGGAAATAGAATGGTTAGAAATCAAAAGAGAAGGTATGGTCTATATTATTACCCTAGAAGAAAGACTCCAAGATACGAAAGAAAAAGCCAAAGATTATTGTAATGTCTATGCGAAAAGAGATGGCTATGTTAAAAAAATCGAAGCTACTCATGGTAATGTCTTAGTCCATGAAGATACCTTAGTAAGAAGTGGTGACCTTCTAATAAGTGGGAATATTACTTTGAATGGAGAAGAAAAAAGTACAGTTTGTGCTAGTGGTAAAATCTATGGCGAAGTCTGGTATAAAGCGACTCTTTCTCTTCCTACTTCCTATGAAGTAACGAAAAGAACGGGAAGGTCGCAGACTAATTTTAAACTAGATATGGGACGTAATGACTATAAAATCTTAAGAAGTAAATATCCTTTATATGAGGAAGAAGACCAAGTCTTAATAAGTATCTTAGGAAAAAGATTAATTAAATCTAAAGAATATGAATTAGAGACGGAAAAAATTTCTTATACCGCAGAAGAACTAGATAATAAGATAAATGCCTTAGTAGCAGAGAAAATCAATCTTCAGTTAGATGACGAGGAAAAAATTTTACATAAAAATATTTTGAAAAAGAGAGAGTTTGATAGTACAATAGAAGTAGAAGTATTCATAACCGCTTTGGTTTTACTTTCTAGTTAGGAGTTTTTTATGTTTAATGAAGCACTAAGAAATATTGTAAACGGGGCTATACCGATGTTAATTATCTTTATCGTAGTTATTACTACGGTAAGAATTAGTTATATTAGGACTGCTAATGAAAAGGTAGTTATTCATAATGAGATTTTAAACTTACTCTTTATTATTTATGTCTTATTATTATTTGAACTATTAACAGGGACCGAAAACTCTTTAGGAAGTGGGATTAATTATATCCCTTTCAAAGAGATTATGCGTTATAAATTTGGTAGTAAGATGTTTATTTATAATGTCTTTGGTAATATTTTAATCTTTATCCCTTTTGGGTATTTTATCTCTAGATATATTAAGCCTAAAAAAGTTTGGCCTATTATTATGGATGCCTTAATTACTAGTGTTACCGTCGAGACTGTGCAGTTAAAGATTGGCAGATCCTTTGATATAGATGATGTCATGTTAAATATTATAGGAGCTATATTAGGGTATTTTATTTATATTGCCTTAGATGCCATTTATAAGCATTTACCAAAAATTTTCCAAAAAGACTTTATTTATGATGTGATATCTCTTATAATACTAGTTATGTTTATTTTGTATGCCGCTAATATACTAGATTTGAGGTGGTTTTAATGGCAGAAAAAGTAATTGTGGATAATAATCTTTATCATAATTATGATTATTTAGAGAAGGTTATTAATGAGACTTTAAAAGAAGAGAAAGTTTCTAATGCTGTTTTTTCAATTATCTTTGTAACTTTAGAAGAAATTCATAAGTTAAATAAAACTTATCGGGGAATTGATCGTCCTACCGATGTTATTTCTTTTGCTCTAGAAGATAGTACCGACTTTGAAGTAGAAGGTATAAGAGTCTTAGGGGATATCTATGTATGTATTGATAAAATGAAAGAGCAAGCCTTAGAATATGGACATAGTGAGACTAGGGAATTATCTTTCTTAGTTTGTCATGGTCTTTTACATTTACTAGGGTATGATCATATGAAAAAAGAAGATGAAATAGTTATGTTTGGAAAACAAGATAAGATATTAGAAAGGTTAGGTATAACACGATGAGAAGTGGTTTTGTAAGTATAATTGGGCGCCCGAATGTCGGTAAATCTACCCTTTTAAATAAATTAGTTAATTATCATGTTGCCATTACTTCGGATAAAGCAGGAACTACCCGTAATGTAATTGATGGTATTTATACTGATAAAGATTCCCAGATTGTATTTGTGGATACTCCCGGTATTAATAAACCTATTGATAAGTTAGGTAAAGTCTTAAATAAACAGTCTTTAAGTCAACAAAAAGAAGTTGACTCTATTATCTTAGTCGTTGATGCTAAAGGTGGTTTAGGTCGGGGAGATAGAGAAATTATTAATTCTTTAAATAAAGATATACCCACTATCCTAGTTTTAAATAAGATTGATAAATTAGATAAAGAAGAACTAATCAAAAGAATAGTCGAGTATCAAAAACTTTTTGACTTTAGTGAGATTATTCCTTTAAGTGCTTTAAGTGGCGAAAACATCGAAGAATTAATTAAGACCGTCAAAAAATATTTAACCGATGATCTTAAATACTTTAGTGATGATGCCATCACTAGTAGTTCTACTCGTTTTTTAATTAGTGAGTATGTAAGAGAAAAACTATTCAATAACCTAGAAGAAGAAATTCCTCATGCTATTACCTGTGTTACCACTAACTATGAAGAGACCGAACACCTAGCCAAAGTTAATGTCGATATCATCGTTGATAGAGAGTCTTTAAAAAAAATAATTATTGGGTCTAAAGGAGCGATGCTTAAAAACGTTGGTAGTGAGGCTCGTCAAGAAATAGAAAAATTAGTAGGAAAAAAAGTCTACTTAGAACTTTATGTTAAATGTATTCCCAACTGGCGTGATAAGGAATTTGTTTTAAAAGATTTAGGATTTTATGATTTTTAGTGAATAAAATTTTATTTTTAGCATCATTATAATAATAGGTGATAAAAATATGAATAAAGAAGATTATTGGCAGTTATTTAAGGAAACGGGAAAAATTGAATATTATTTAAAGTATAAAAAATGTAAGTAAAATGAAAAATAGTGTTGTAAGTGGCGTTATTCTTTATGTAACGCCTTTTAAAGAAAATAGTGAAGTATTACAAGTTTTAACCCAAGAACAAGGCCTTATTGGTCTTCTTTGTCGTGGTTCCAAAAATATTAAAAGTAAATTCTTAAATAAAACTAGACTCTATAACTATGCTACCTTTCAAATTAAGTTAAAGTCTGAAGGCTTATCCCTTGTAACTGAGATTAATGTTATCGAGTATTATACCACTCTCCATAGTAACATCACTTTAATTAGTTATCTTTCTTACTTAGGAAGTCTTACCTATCAGGTTGCTAAACAAGATGAAAGTAAAAGTATCTTAAATATTTTTTTAAGTACCTTAGATAAGTTAGAGAAGGGATTAGATCCCTTAGTCTTATGTAATATCTTAGAGCTTAAATACTTAAAGTACTTAGGTATTAATATTAATTTAGATACTTGTGTTAAGTGTGGTAAAAAGAATAATATTATCACGTTAAATGGTGAGGCTGGAGGACTTATCTGTGAAAAGTGTTATCAAAATGAATATATTGTTTCTAAGAAGAGTATCATCTTAATTAGAAACTATATGAAAATAGATATAAATAGTCTAAAAGAAATAAGAGTAAGCGAAGTAACGAAAAGAGAAATTAATCTTTTTATTACTAATTATTATCAAAATTATACCGGTCTATATTTAAAATTAAAAAATAATTTGAATAAACTTATCATGTGAG
>CAKOOW010000070.1 GCA_934098445.1 uncultured Bacilli bacterium | reverse complement strand
TGGTAGTAGACTAGTGTTAGATAAAGATTTAGATAAGATTGTCGTCGCAGAAAGTGCTTTTATAAATAATGCTGTAGTTTATGATTTAACTAGTAATAAAAAAATAGATGTTTATAATTATGATAAAATTAATTCTTTAGATAAATATGATATTTATTTAAACGGGGCTAGTGGGTTATTAAAGATAGATAATTTATTAGAAAATAATGGGAAAAGACTTATTATTTTTAGGGATTCTTATACTAGTAGTTTAGCCCCTTTATTAATTAGTGGTTATAAAGAGATTATATTAGTAGATACTAGGTATATTTCTCCTAAGGTTTTAAATAACTATATTGATTTTAAAGATGCGGATATATTATTTTTATATGGTGCTATTATGGCTAATAATAGTTATACGATAAGATAAATGTAGTAGTTATTTCTCTTAAGGATACATAAAATACTTTAGGAGGTAATAATTATGCAGAATGGTTGTTGTTTAGATATTGATAGATTACTTGCATTAGCAAGAGTAACTGGTCCGACGGGACCAACGGGTCCTAGTGGTGGTCCAACGGGACCAATGGGACCACAAGGTATTCAAGGCCCAACCGGACCAACTGGACCAACTGGTCCAACGGGACCTCAAGGAGAGGCTGGAACTCAAGGAATTCAGGGTATCCAAGGACCAACAGGTCCAACCGGACCAACGGGTCCTCAAGGAGAAGCAGGAACCCAAGGGGTTCAAGGTATTCAAGGACCAACAGGTCCAACCGGGCCACAAGGAGTGGCTGGAGTTCAAGGTATCCAAGGACCAACTGGTCCAACGGGTCCACAAGGTGAAGCTGGTACTCAAGGAGTTCAAGGTTTACAAGGACCAACAGGACCAACAGGTCCTCAAGGAGAAGCAGGAGCCCAAGGGGTTCAAGGTATCCAAGGACCAACTGGTCCAACAGGTCCTCAAGGTGAGGCAGGTGCTCAAGGGGTTCAAGGTATCCAAGGACCAACAGGTCCTACAGGTCCACAAGGAGCAGCTGGTACTCAAGGGGTTCAAGGTATCCAAGGACCACCTGGTCCAACGGGTCCGCAAGGAGAAGCTGGAGCCCAAGGGATTCAAGGTATCCAAGGACCAACTGGTCCTACAGGTCCTCAAGGAGAAGCAGGAGCTCAAGGAATCCAAGGTATCCAAGGACCAACAGGTCCAACGGGTCCACAAGGTGAAGCAGGGGCTCAAGGTGCTGCTGGCGAGACTCCAACTTTATCAATTGGAACGGTATCTAGTGGCGAAAGTGCTTCTGCAACTATTACTGGTGCCGCACCAAATTATGTTTTAAATTTAGTATTACCAATTGGTCCAACCGGACCAACCGGACCAACTGGACCAACCGGACCAACTGGACCACAAGGGGCTGCTGGTTAATTATTAAGCAAATCTGAAAAAGGTTTGCTTTTTAAATTTGACTTTCTAAAGAAATTAAGTTAACCTTAAGATAAGGTAGTGATAGAATGTTTGAAGAAGAAAGAGTAATTGCTGAAATGGATAAACAAATTCTTGTTTCCTTTTATGAGAATGCTAAAGATAAAGAGACTATAAAAGAACTAGATAAATTAATTAAAAAAGGCAAGATGGGTAATACTTTTCTGAAATCAAACTACGGTGGAAGGAACAATCCCAGTATTGAAGCTGCCAGAAGACTAGCAATGGCTTATGTTTTAATTAGTGATAGACCAACTTTTGACTATTGGAGAGCTAATAACATTAATATTTTTCATGGGACGAATGCTAACGCTTTAATAGGAATAAGTAAATACGGATTAAATAGTGTTGATACTATTAAGAGTCATAATGAAAAAGTGTTATCTGGGGAGGTATGGAGTCAATGTGATGGTAAAAGAGATTTTATCAGTTTAACTGATGTCTTAGAAGTCGCTTGGTATTATATGATAAAAGATAAAGAAGCATTTCCGGTCTTAGTAGGTACTTCAGAAGAAACATTAAGAGCTAGTGGGGTATCATCAACATTTGTTCATAGTGATTTACCGGAAATAGCTATAGAAGGGGATATACCTCTAGAGACCATAAAATGTATATGTGTTCCTAAAGATAAAGTAGAATATACTAAAATTTTATTTGGTAATACGAATATTCAAGTCTTAGGACTTACTAATATAAAAAATAAATATTTCTGGTGTGATTGTATGAATTTAGAAACTTACTTTTATCCTGAAGAATATGAAAAATATAAATTAAATTATCGAAAAGAAGTAGAAAGTAATAAAATAACTCCAGAGGATTTAAAAAATAATAGTCTTAAGAGAAATATATCATCTATTAAGAAGATGTATAACTGGATGATAGATAAATATATAAAAGGAGATCTAAGACATGGAAATACAAGATAGTAATTTAGCTAAAGAGATATTAATGATTCTTCCTTATATTAGTAATAACTATTTAAGAGTATTATCTTGGAATTTTATTAATAATCTTAAAGACTTAGCTGTACTTAGTACTAAAGAGTTTTCTTTTGATGATAAGAAGTCTCTTAAAGAGATGGATTTATCCGAAGAATGTAAAGACTTTTTAGGACTTTTATATTTTAATGAATGTAATAATGAAGAAAAGAAACATCTAATAAAGATATGGAATCTTAATGAAAAGTAACTCTTAATAAGAGTTCTTTTTTAGTCTAAAGAATAATAATATTAACTGGTGATATAGTGAAAATATGTGTATATGCTATCTGTAAGAATGAAGAAAAATTTATTGAAAGATGGTATGAGTCTGTTAAAGAGGCAGATGGAATATATGTCTTAGATACGGGTTCTACGGATAATTCTGTTAATCTTTTAGAGTCTTTAGGAGTAGTTGTTAGACAAGAGATAATAAATCCTTGGCGATTTGATGTTGCTAGGAATAAGTCTTTAGAGATGATACCAGATGAATTTGATATTTGTATCTGTTTAGACTTAGATGAAGTCTTAGAGAAGGGGTGGTATCAGAATATTAAATCTTTATGGAAGGATGGTTTAACGAGACTAAGATATGTTTATAATTGGTCTTTAGATAAGAATAATCAACCGATAATAAGTTTCTATGGAGAAAAGATTCATAAGAGAAAAGGATTTACTTGGGTTAATCCGGTTCATGAGATATTAAAATACAAGGGAGAAGAGAAATATTTATATACAGATAAAGTTATAGTTAATCATTATCCGGATAGTAAGAAGAGTAGGAGTTCTTATTTACCTCTTTTAGAATTAGCAGTTAAGGAAGATCCTAGTAATGATAGGAATATGCATTACTTAGGAAGAGAATATATGTATTATGGAAAGTATGAAGATGCTATTAGTACTTTAGAAAGACATTTATCTTTAGAAAGTGCTACTTGGAAAGATGAAAGATGTGCATCGATGAGATTTATTGCGAGATGTTATATGAAGTTAAATAGACCTAGAGAGGCTTTAATGTGGAGTAATTTAGCTATTAAAGAAAGTCCTTATCTTAGAGATGCTTATATGGAGAAAGCTTTAATTACTTATGAATTAAAGAAGTTTAAAGAAACAGAAAAATTATGTAGAGAGGCTTTAAAGATTAAGAAACATCCTAAGACTTATATAAATGAAGTATTTACAACAGATTTAAATATCTATGATATATTATCAGTTGTATGTTTTTATAATGGTAAGTATCGAAGTTCTTTAAGATATGTTAAGTTAGCTTTAGAGTTAGATAAGGATAATGAAAGGTTAATTAGTAATAAGAGGTTAATAGAAGAGTATATAAATAATAATTAGAATGGTATTAGTCTTAAGAAATATAATTAAGAGTCTTATTAGTATTAAATAGATTATCTTCTTAAGAATAGTTTAACTAGTAGGGATAAACTCTCTATTAGTTTTTTAATGTATAAAAGGTTAATATATTGGGTATTTTAGTTATTATTTACTAATATTTCATAGAGTATATAACTCTATGAAAGCTATTTTTCGGTTACTATTTTTAACTTATACCTAAATTTTACCATAGAAATATGGTGTTTTAAACCTTAAAATAAGACTTTTTAATTCTTTTTATAGTCAAAATTCTAGTCAAGTTAAATCTTCTTAAGACTAGGTGAATACTGGGATTGAATGAGATTATTTTAATAAGAAACTGAAATCTATTATAGTCAAAATTATAGTCGATATAGGCTTTAAACCCAGTATTCACCTATATATTTCATAGAGTTATATACTCTATGAATGTGAAAATATGTTATAAGGTATGGGTTTATGTAAATTCTTATACATTCTTAGTATTATTTATTTTTAACAGGAAATAATAGAAGTAAAGGATAATATATGAAAAGAAATGTGAGTAAAAAAAGACTAGCCTTTATTCTGGTGGCAGTCTGTCTGGTGGGGTTAATTGGTATTGGAATATCTTATTCTTATTACTTAGCTAATATTAGTACAAGTAATGAAGAGAATAAGAATAGTAATATTACGACTACTACTATTACTAATGTGGTTATGGATATGCAAGGGAAAGTATCTAGTAATGGAGCTTATCCTGGACATAAGATGGTAAAAGAAGTAGTAGTAAGAGGTATAGGAGA
>CAKOOW010000069.1 GCA_934098445.1 uncultured Bacilli bacterium | reverse complement strand
CAATCTTCTTATACTTACTCTTTAGATGAAACCGAAAAATATATCTTTGCCGTTAATGAAACCAAAGAAATTAAAATCTCTTATGACTTAAAAAGTAATATGAAAAAACCTTTTGCTATATATTATGGCGAGGTCTATGAAGATAAGACTGATGGCAATTCTTACTACTTCTATTTAAAATAAACTAAATATTTCCAGACCACTTTATAGTGGTCTTTTTTGGAGCCAAATGAATAAATTTAGCCAAAAACGCAATTGTTGCTTTTTAAGCGACCACTTTTTAATCTTTTTATGGTATAGTTAATACGAAATGAAAGGAGATTATATATGAAACTAAATCTTACAACTCTAATGAGTAAAATTAACGAAGAGGAAAGTAATCTTAATACTTTAATGACTAATATCAAAGAACATCTTTATAGTACTTCAATTAAAGAATTAGATGGTTCTGAGACTGTTTTAGAAAACTATTAACTAAGTTAAAGAAATTTCAATTTATAAAGAATAATTCTTTAAAACTAAATGATGGTAGAACTATTCAACAAGCCATATCTGATAACAATTACTTAAGAAAGCTAAAGAATTTTTATAATTCTATAGTTAATAATCGCTCCACTAAGCAAAGAATTACAGAAGTAAATAATTCTTACTTTGAATGTCGTAATCTAAATTATGATGTTAAAGAGATAAGAAATAAAATTGAAAAAATTACCCAAGAAATTGAGACTACTGAGTTTGAAATATCTAAATTAAATTCAATCGAATTTGATTTCTAATCTTTAGGGTCTTACTATTTAGTAAGTTAAATTAAAATGTTTTTTTAAGCCCTAGCCTTTGTTTTTTCTGATATTTTTTGGGTTTATTAAATGGAATTTCCAATTTACCAATTACCAAGTACTCATAAATTTACCAATCTTTATTACTAATTATCGTTTCGATTAAAAGAAACAAAATTTTTAGAGGATTTATATTTTTTATTCAGGAAAACAAAGTAAAAGAACCATTTAGTCCCTCAAAGACCAAATGGTTCTTTTCTTTTATAAATTAACTAAAGTTTACCAACTTTGTTAAAAGGATAAATCCGGAAATTAGCAACCCCACTAATACTTGAGGCCTTAACGGGTCCAAAGTAACGACTATCCAAAGAATCTTCTCTATTATCCCCAATCAAGAAGTATTCATCAGAACCTAAAATAACTTGAGGAAAATCAAATGACGTCCCATAACCATAATTAGAAACCTCTTCATTATTAACATAGATAATGCCACTAACACATTTAATCTTATCACCAGGAATACCCATAACTCTTTTAATAAGTTTATCCCCATTATGATTAGCAACTACAATATCATAACGATTAATATTTTTAGTTTTCCTTAAAATCAGAAAATCATTAGTATGTAAAGTCTCTTGCATAGAAGGACCATTAACGATAACAGGCGTTGCTATAAAAGTACGAAATAAGACTACTGCGACTAAAATAACTACATAAGGAATTAATTCTTTAATTTTTTTCTTCATATTCATCACTCTTCAAATTATATCACAGACGAAAAGAAAAAACTCTACTCTCAGTAAAGTTTTACTTATTTTTCTTCTTTTTTAAATTTTTCTTTCTTTGATGCATTATCTTTTGAGCCTCATAGACTTGAGCTTTAATTGCTTTTAATTCTTTTTCCTTAGTCTTCTTATGTTTAAAGAGAATATCAGTCTTCATTACAATAAAGACTAAGATTAACATTAAGATAATATAAATAGCCATAGCAATCTTTTGATCCCCTAAAACAAAGAATATAGAAACTGCACTAAACATAATTGTAATACTATAGATGATTAAAATCGAAGTACGAGGAGAGAATTTTAGTTTTAAAAGCTGATGATGTAAGTGTTCCCTATCAGGAGTAAATATTCCTTTATGAGATATAGCCCGTCTTAGAATGGCAAATAAAGTATCAAAGATAGGAATAGCCATAATTAGTACGGGAATAACAATACTTGTTAAAGTAGTTGCTTTAAATCCTAAAAGAGCAATAACACCAACAATAAAGCCTAAGAAGTCACTACCACAATTACCCATATAAGTTTTAGCCGGAGGAAAGTTATATACTAAAAAGCCAGTTGTTGCTCCAAACATAATAAGTGCTAAAATGACATCTAACCCTTCCATCTGAGTAAAAATAAGACCAATAATCGCAATTGTAGCAAAATATATAGAACAAATTCCCCCTGCTAAACCATCTAACCCATCAATTAAATTAATCATATTAATAAAAGCAATAATAAAGATGATTGTTACTAAATAATTTAATGGATAAGGAAAACTAAAATTAAGACCTAGAAAAGAAACATCATTTAATACTAACCCGCCATAAACACTAACAGTAATAGCCGCTATTATATGGGTAAGCAATTGATATCTAGCTTTCACAGGATTAATTGAATCCACAAATCCCACTAAAACTAATAAGAAAGAAGCCATCAGAATAGAAAGCATCATTGTACTTTCTCTCGCAAAAAGCATATAACCAACCATAAACGATAAGAAGATAGCTACTCCTCCAAGCCTTGGCATCGGTTTCTTCTGCATTTTTCTTACCCCATCAGGATAATCCATTGCATTAACATGTACTGCTACCTTCATCATTACCGGTACTAAAATAACACTACATAGAAAGGTAATTATTATTATTAAAAACACATTATGTCCATTTACCATTAATTCCATAAATACTCCTAGTCTTTTAAGATATTATAGTCTAAAGTATCATCAGAGACCATAGACTCTTTAGTAGTATCACCAGTTTCCCTAACTATATTAGTATTTTTATCCTTTTTGTGCTTTTTATGCTTGTTATTATAGTATATATTCTTTCTTTTTTCTATCTCTTTATCTTTAAGTTTTATTTTTTCTTCTAAAACAGTCACTAATTTTCTTATTTTCTTATTCTTACTAGATATAATCAAGATAATAATAAGACTTAAGAAAATAATTCCTGCACATCCTAAAATAGTATATAGATAAAACATCATATCATTATAAATACTCTGATAAACTTCTTCATCAAATAACATAAATGTATTATCTTTAGAATTATATAAGTATTTATTAACTGTATTATCTTCCAGATTTTTAGCTTCTAATACATAATAACCATTATTAAGTTTCTTATAATGATAAGCCTTAACTTTATTATCATTAATAGTTATTTCTTCTTCCGTATATCCTTTTAAATCAAGAGAGTTATTAGTAGGCATAATTATTAAATTATCACTAGTTATTTCTACATACTTAGTATAATTCCCCTCTTCATAAATGAAGAAATCAATAACACCATAATTATTCTTTAAGGCTACTAAAGTAATACCCGTCTCTTCATTTACAAAACAAGGAATAGTATTACCATCAATCTCCATCGTAGTCTCACTATATAAAGAAGGTATTTCTAGATTTCTAGAAGTCTTTAAAATGGTATATTCTTCATTCAAAACATTAACCTTAATAGGATTTTCATCCGTCACGGAAACATTAATAGTATAAGTCCTTAAATCCCCATTTTGAGCTTTAACATCTATAGTAAATTTATTTTCTCCCTCAACAACATCAAACTCTCCAGTCCCACTAACAGTTGAAGTATTATCTTTTCTAGTTGCCGAAATATTAATCTTAGTCGTATTAGGAGGAACATTAACGGAATACTCTAAAACTTCACTATCAAAGGCTGGTGATAATTCATATCCTTCTACTTTTAAATTACTTAAAGTATTAACCTTAGAATCAGGAGCTTTCTCTTTAATAGAAACACTCTTACTTCCATTTAAATTAACTGTATTACCGCCTTCATCGGTAATATTTCCTGATAAAGTAAAATTAACTACCCCCGTACTACTAGCTTTACAAGTAACCGAAAAAGTCTTAGTTGTATTCTTAGCATTAGAAGTAGCATCAGCCCAAGAGTCAGTACAACCATAAGTATTACCCGAACTAGTTATTTTAATCTGCCAACTAGCGGTACTGCTAACCGTTACAGAAGCTGTTACTTTACCTCCATTAGTAATAGAACTATTAGAAGTCTTAAAACTATAGCTAGGAGCAGCCATAACTATTGTATTAAAGGTTCCTAAAAGTCCCAATGTATATAAAATATATCTTTTCTTCATAATTATTTTCCTTCTATAATTGATTAATATTAGTTTGCCCTAATAAGTATTGGCGAAGTTTAAGTAAATCAGCCGAGTTAACGGTTCCATCACCAGTTAAATCAGCAGCTTTTAGATAAGCATCATCTAACTCTTTAGTGCCAAGCAGATGTTGTCTTAAACGTAACAAATCCGCAGAATTAATAAGACCATCACCTGTTAAATCGCCATAAATAACGGCAGTATAACTTGCTCCATCACTAAATGTCACCTTAGTACCGGTAGCAATAATATTTTCCGTACTATAATTTACACTTAACTCTTTAGCCTTTAAATCATTAATGCTACTACCTACGTTAAAACCTTTTAAGTAGTTGCCATCTTCTTTAAGTCCCAAATTATTGATGATAGTCTTACTACTAGGAATAATCACTGGAGTATCATTATTTTCATTACCACCATTATTCTCATT
>CAKOOW010000068.1 GCA_934098445.1 uncultured Bacilli bacterium | reverse complement strand
TTCTTTATATGGTAGAGGAACAATCGTTGCTATGGATAATACTTTTTATACGGTGGCTTTTAGTAGTCGCTTTGGAATAAAAAAAATCATGAAGAATTTTAAGGGAATAAGAAAGGTAAATTAAGATGGAATTAGTAATTATGGCTGCTGGAATGGGTTCAAGATTCGGTGGTTTAAAACAAATTGAACCAATGGGACCAAATGGTGAATTTATCATTGATTATTCAATCTATGATGCCATTAAAGCTGGTTTTTCCAAAGTAATCTTTATTATTAAAAGAGAAAATGCCGAAATTTTTAAAGAAACTATTGGCAAAAGAGTAGAAGGTAAAATTGAGGTTTCCTATGTCTACCAAGATATGGATAATATTCCTGCTAAGTATCTAGGTAGCGACCGCATTAAACCTTGGGGAACAGCCCATGCAATCTTTTGTTGTCGTGATGTTGTAAAAGAAAATTTTGCCATTATCAATGCCGATGACTTTTATGGGGCTGATGCCTATCAAAAAGCCGCTAGCTTCTTAAAAAATGGGGCTAGTGGGCATAACTTTGGTATGGTTGGTTATCAAGTAAAAAATACATTAACTAGTAATGGCTCTGTTAAAAGAGGAGTTTGTACCTCTCTAAATGGTTTACTAACCAACCTAGTGGAATCTAAAGTAGAAAGTGTTGATGGTATTATTACTGCTAGTCCTCTAGATGGGACTCCCTCATTTACTGTTACTACAGATACCTTAGTATCAATGAATATGTTCTTATTTACAAAAGATATTTTTAATATTTTAGATCAAGATATCTTAGAATACTTTAAGAAACATCAAGATAACTTATTAGAAGGAGAATTCTTAATACCGGATGTTATTACCGACCATTTAAATAAGAAAGATATTACGGTTAAAGTCTTAAATACTTCTAGTGTTTGGTATGGAGTAACTTATAAAGAAGATGCTAAGTTAGTTAGAGATTCCCTAAAAGAATTAGTGGAGTCTGGGGAATATCCAAATAACTTGTGGAATTAAATATCCTAAATAGATAGTCTTAAAGCTAAGGGCTAAGACTATTTTTTGTCTTTAAGACTATTTTTATCTTTCTAATTAGGGCTATTTATTATATAATTAATATAGAAAGGTAGTGTGTTTTATATGGATTCTTACATAAAGATGTGGAAAAATTATTTTAACTTTCAAGATCGTACTACGAGAAAAGATTATTGGATGAGTGTCTTAATTAACTTTTTGATTGGTATCGTCTTAGGATTTTTATCTGGTCTTTTTACAAATTTTCCCATTATTGGTAAACTAAATATAATGGATTTAATATCTTATATTTATTTAATTTTAATTTTAATCCCAGGACTTGCTCAAAGTGTTAGAAGAATGCATGATGTTAATAAATCTGGTTGGTATCTTTTAATGGGTTTAATACCTATAGTAGGTTGGATTATCGTCTTAGTCCAAGAATGTAGTCCTAGTGTTGATGTTAATAACAACTATGGGGTAAAACTTTAAGAACTATTAAGTTCTTTTTTCATTGTCAAAAGAAGAATTTTATAGTATAGTGAATATTGTGTCCGGGGGAACTTATGAAAAGTAACTTATATATAAAAAGAGATATTGATATTATAAATAAATCCATATCCTTAGAACATACTAATGCCTTTTGGCATCTAAGAAGGGGTTCATCTTTAGAACTAACTTGTCTTGATACAAAAAGAATCTATTCTAATGAAGAAGAATTAAGAAAAGACTTTATTAGTCTAGAAGATTATTTAAAAGCATCTATACCATTAGGATATCAATTTCAAAGAACTAAACCTATCATTGATATCGATGGTGATAAAGACTATAAATATACGAGATTTAATGGTTATAATGAATATATAGCACTTTATAATTATGATGGTATTATTCTAGCTTATCAAGTAAATCCTTACTTTGATGATTATAATTATTATGAAGAAACTGGCTATCATAAATATACTATTATTCCTGCTTTCTATGTTAAAGATGGTAATTATTCTTTAAGTGGAGAAACCTGTTATTTAGAAAAAGATATAACCTATGATGAGATTATTAAGCAAGAACGACCAAGAGTAAAGAAAAGACTAGTCTTAAAACAAGATTAGTTTTTTAATACTTCTAAATCTCTTGATAAATTGAATTTAAATACTTATTAAGAGAAATTTTATCTTAGTTATAAAATGGTTTACGTTACCAATTTTTTCCTTTATAATAAGGACAAAGGAGTAATTAATCAATCAGAAATTAATATTTCTATAACGTTGATTATCAAGATAACTTATGAATAGAGAATATTTAAAAGACTTTGCAAAGGAAGATATTTATGATATTTATCGCGTTCTTAATATTAAAATCAAAGACTATGATAAGATAACTAAAAATAAAATGTTGGAAGCCATAGAAAATGAGTATGAAGATTATCATAATATCATTAGTATTTGTACCTTAAAAGAATTAACATTTTTAAAAGAACTAGTAGCCAAAAAGAAAATAAAGATCCAAAATATTAATGAACTACAAGACTTTATCCTTAGTAATTTATCATCTAAATTATTAATTAAATTAGCTGGTGATGAAGTAACTCTTATGGATGGTTTAGAAAACAGTATTAAAGAAGCAGTAACTAAGTTAGATTTAAAAGGTAAACAGCATGAAGAAGACTTAATTATCCCCCTTCTTGGCGCTATGAGACTATTAGGACTTGAACGTTATGATAACATGGTTATGATTTTTAGTAGTATTTATGAGATATCCAGTGAAGAATATAATAAATTATTGTTAGATAGTTTATTATTTAAGTATTATACTTTTATTACTTATCATAAAACCTATGATTATTTGTTAGTATATCATCCTTATATGGATTTTACTAATGAATTAATAGAACTATATGAAACTAAAAAAATGGGTATCAAAGTTATTGATGATGAAATGTTTATTAACGTTTTCTATTATGGCTATGATAAGAAAAATAAAGAAGTTAGTACTTTTATGGAAAAGTTAAAATCACCAATCTTACAAGAAATTGTTACTCATTATGTTTTATTTGATGATGATAGAAGTAGTCTTAAAAAATTACTTAATAGCTTTGGCCTTAGTACAACTAGATTAGATGAAGTAATGGATAAAATGCCTTCTAGTAAATATCAATTATTAACTAAAGAAGAATATGCTAAAGATATCTTAGAACATAATAAGTTTGAACAGGAAAGAGATTATCGTTATCAAAAGCAAGTAAATGCTAGTTTGCATCCTAAAGACTGTGATTTATTCTACAAACTATATTTTGCGCTTTTAGAATATACTAATCAAGAATATAAGATTAATGCGACTCTTAAAATATATAAGAATAAGTATTTAAATCCCCAAGATTTATATCCGATTGTTAATAAGTTCTTTGAAAATAAAGAGACTATTGTTGATAAAGTAGTTAAAGAAAATCCTTATAAATTAAATAGATTAGAACTTGAATATCTTAAAGACTTTAAAAGAGGGATTAGAGATAAGTTTATTATTTATAAGTATGAGAAAGAATATACTTTAATAAGTAATAATAATACTATTTATATGGTAAAAGGTTTAAGATGTCCAATTGATGAAATAATTGATTATAAAGATTTACCTTATCCAGTAGAAACTAGTCTTATTCCTTTTAAGGGTTATATTGTCTATGATGGTATGATTGCTGGGTATGAAATGAATATAAGTATAAGTATGAAGAAGAATCTTTTAAAAGAGGCAGAAGAATTCCCTAGAGTATATAAGTTATAATATGTATGTTAAGGACATCACCTATGGGTGGTGTTTTTAAGTTTAATTAAGTACTTTTTTACAAAAGTGTGATAAATCAGCCAAAAAAGTATGCAAAAGTATGATAAGACTACTTACCAAGTAAATATTTAATATCAATAATTATACTAATAGTAAATTATTAACACTTATCTTTAATAATATGATAGAGTATAGACATATGAGTTTTAGTATTGATGAAGTTTATGTGGATTAATTTATTTTCCTATTATTCATGGTATTTATTATTTATCATACTTGGCAAGGTAATATGTTTTAGAATTAATGAGCAAATATTTTTTTATTGTTGGATTTTTAATGAATTATCGAAAGTTATAAAATGCATAGCTAATTCAATAAGGCCAATAATGCACTGGCTAGGAAGAATATTTGACTGGTTGTTATTGGATTCAAGTGGTTTATCAGAGTTTTTTAAAAACTTTAATGAGAATGTTTTAGGATATTATATCGGTTTATTAGGTTTATATTTTGCTATACTAATAGTAGTTGTACAAACTTATAGTAAAAAGAAATATTTGGGTTATGATGTCTCTAATTGGGTTTTATTAGACCATAAATTTAAAAACAAATCATTAATATTGATTATTTGGATTTGCAGTTCGATTGTAATTACATTATCTATAGTTTTTAATTTTTTTAAGTGCACTTGGATAAATTTACTTATATTTATAGTTTACTTTTGGATTATGGTATTTGAAATGGGAAAATACATAAAAGTTCTTACTTCTAATAGTCATATAAAAAATATCGAAAACGAATTCTTAAACAAAATTTCAGAGGAATCATCTTTCGTAATTGATAAAAGTCTCTACCCGGAAAAC
>CAKOOW010000067.1 GCA_934098445.1 uncultured Bacilli bacterium | reverse complement strand
ATTCAAATCTAGATATTAAAGATATCAATATAGAAGCAAGAATTAGTTTATCTTATATAAAAGATAAATTAACGCCATCTACAAAAGAATTTCTAAGATTATTTATAAATGATGATGAACTATAAAGGATGAAAGTCCTTTTTTGTTTATCCTAATAACTTTTACAGCAACTATAAAATTAAATTGATTTAATCATTAACATATCAAAATTAAACAAAAATATTCACCTCTAACTAAATACTAGCACATTTTTGTCGGTATGCAAAGCAAAATGTAAAAATAAATAGCATTAATGAAATAATTTGTTCGGTGAGAAAGATGAATACCGAAAAAATCAGATATCTAAGAGATGAATTAGAAATCACACAAGAAGAAATGGCAAAATCATTAGGTTGCTCCAGAAGTGCTTATTCTTTATGGGAAATAAACGAAAATACGATTCCTTTGTACTATCTAAATAAAATATCAAACAAATATAATATTAACATTGATTATTTAGTTGATTTATCAAGCAATAAAAAAACTTTATTTAAAAAGAAAGAAATTAATAAAAAGGAATTAGGAAGTAGAATTAAACTTGCAAGAAAATCAATAAATTATACTCAGGAAAAACTTGCAGCAAAATTAAACACAACTCATTCTGTAATAAGCGACTACGAAACAGGCAAAACAATGCCATCAACATTGTTTATCATTGAAATTGCAAAATTATCTAATAAATCGCTTAGCTGGCTATTAGATAAAGAAATTTAATAAAAAAGGGCATAACCCTTTTTTATTTTATTTATAGATGAAGATATCATAAAAATATTTCATCATTATCTAATTCAGATTCATCTTCTCCCCATAAATCACCTATTTGACTATTTAGTTTTTTAATATTGCTGATGATGGCATTTTTAAAGTATCCAAATTTATTTTCTATTTGATTATCTTCTTCGTCTTTGAAACCTCTGCTAACAACTCTTGGTATTATATAGTGAATGTATGTTAATAAATCTTTATATGAATTACCATCTTTTAATAAATTATTAAATAACTTATCATAATAAAATATTTGAGTATCTTCTTCTTTTATATAACCTCTTTCAATTAATTCTAAAGTTAATATATTATGTTCTTCAGAAACAAAAAAAGATGATATTTTGGTTTTATCGTCTTTATCTATTTGTTTATTAGTATTTGTTTTATTAGTATTTATTTGTGTTGGTTCTTCCACATTTGGTTCATCCATATATGGAATATCCGTAGCTGGATTACTTTCTTTTTCTAATTCAATAATGTGAGGCATTTCATAAATAAGATAATTATATTCAAAATAGCCTTTATCTCCCCTAACTTTTTCAATTTCTAAATAATGTTGTTCTTGCAATTCTTTTAATATAGATCTTATTCCATCTCTACCTTCCTTACTAATAACACATAATCCATTAAGCGAATAATCCCAATCTTCGGGGAGTGATAACATAAAGGATAATAAGCCTTTTGCTTTATATGATAATTCTTTATCTCTTAAGTGATAATTACTCATTACTGTATAATTTTTATTCTTTTCTATTCTAAAAACTGACATTTTTACACCTTCTTTCTCTTTACAAAATAAAAAAAGATAGTACCTATTTTAGAACTATCTTAACTTTTCTATCATTTTCCTCTAATTTACCTATATATATTTTTTCTACAAAAGTATCAATTACATTTTTATCAATATATTCGTTTTTAGATGTATCTTTTGTTCTTCCAAATGAAAACAATTCTTTTTTTAATTTTTCTAATTCATTTATTCTAGCATTGTAAATATCCTTATATCTTTCATGTCTTTCAATATTAATTTTTTCTATTAAATTATTGTTATCACTCACATCTGGTTCTACTAAATTTGATAATTTTCTTTTTAATAATTTTAGTTCTTGATTTATGTATATTCGTCTCATTTGCAGTAAACTTTTATCTAAAGCATTACAATATTCTTCATTTAAATATTCATTGTTAATTTTATAATAAACATTTTGTTCTAAATACAATTCTAATATATCTCTTAAATTATCATATCTAATTGCTATTTTATTAGGACAATTAATTTTATGTTCTCTACGTGTATCCATACTTCCACATCTTAAATATCTTGTGATTCCATCTTTTGTTCTACAATTAAATAAATTAAAACCTCTACCACATTCCATACAAAATACCTTTGCAGAAAATTCATTTCCATTTTGAAAATAAAAGTCTGACTGAGTTAAGTTCTTTTTTTCATTAATTCTATCCAATGCTGATTTATATAAAGTTTGTGGTATTATTGCTTCATGAGTTGGCTCATCAGAATAATTATAATAACCAGTATAAACCCTATTTTTAATACATTTCTCAACTAATTTTCTAGTCCATTTTCCATAAATACTATTTTCTGATAAATCAATATAATTTTTTGTCATTCTATAAGTCTTAGGTGAAGAAATATTATGTTCATTTAAATAGTTTGATATTTGCGTATAAGTATATCCTTTATCAAATAAATCAAAAATTAGAAAAACTATATGTGATGTTTCTTTATCAATGTATAATATTCGTTCTTTTAATAAATACCCATAAGGTGAATATCTTCCTATATACTTTTTTTCATTCATAAACCTTTGCTGTGCTTTATGAACTCCATCTTTAATGTTTTGTATTTGCTTTGCAGTTCTCATAACATCTTAACTCCCTTCTTTTTAAAATTATCAAAGACAGTTGTTTTTCTAAATATTTTGAATCAGTATTTAATTTTTTATTAAGTTTAGTAGTATCACATTCTACAATATAATTAATTTTTTTCATCTTACACACCCATTAATTGTATAATTATGATTTACTTTTATAACATTACCATTTTTAACTATTATTTTCTTTTCAATCTTTTTTCTAACAATTTTAGGTTTAGACGGTTTTTTTCTTGCATCAAAATATCCAATAACAACTTGTTTTTTTTCTCTATTAAAAGGAGTTAAATTATCTTCAACTATCTCGTATTCATTTCTAAAAACATTCCACTCAGTTTCTGGAAAATATTTTAATATTTCGTCCTTTCTTAAAAATTCATTTTCAGGATAACTTTTAAAATCATCATCCTTAAGTGCAACATAATATTCTATGTATATATATCCATCTTTTTTAACATTAGATTTCAATTTATTTATTTTATAATCCATACTATATTGTTTGTTTTCTATTCTAGATAAACTTCTACAGGCAATAACATATTCATATTCCTTAAATTCATCTACTGCATAATAGTTTTTAATTTGTACTTCATAGGGTGTATTTATAAATTCTATATTAATTCTTTCTCTTAAACCTTTAACAGACCTTTCAGCAAATATGTAGTCCGTAGTATCGGGTATATTTACTGGCACTTCCATACTTCCACCATTAACAAAAATATTATTTAATTCATATATATCAACATGAATTCCATATCTTAAAGGACACAAGCCAATGTGACCATCTTTGTCATCAACTATTAAAATCTTCTTATTTTTTAAATTATTCATTTTATTCCATTTGCAAATTCTTTTTTGAATTACATAAGGAACATTGCCAAACAAACTTCTCGTTCTATTAGATAAAATTCCCATATTAATTAAATCTCCATTCTTCTTCAAATGCCCTAAAATAAAGGCTTAATTTAATTATATGAGTATTTATTTATCTTCATTGGATTGTCTACATTTACTTATTTTTCTCTACTATCGCCAATGTTGTCTACGATGGCCTAATGCTCCATAAATCTTAGTTTCTGGATCAATATAAGTTAAAGTACCATTTCCTAACATACTATCTTTAACATAAACGCCAGTCTTATAACTGCCATTATTAGTTTCTAAGTTTAATGTAGTAGTATATTCTTTATTATCACGAATAAAGGTAATATCAACTTTATTATCTTTAGCTAATTTATCTACTTTTTGGACTAATTCTTTAATAGAGTTTACTTCTTCCCCACCTACTTTAATTATATAGTCACCCGCTAATAAATGGCTCGGATTATAAACATTATTAACTTTGTAGAAGCCAACTACTAAAACACCTTTACTATTAATGGTTATTCCTATATTTTGACCTCCTAAAATTACTTTATTTGAATAAGCCAATACAGATAATGGAAAACTAAGAAGTACTAAGGATACTGATAATTTTTTTATTATTTTATTCATACTATCACCATTTATAGTATGGTTCCAATTATTTTTAATATAGTGGAAATATCTGGCAAAAGAAAAAAAGACTTTAATTTGTCTTATCAGTAGCAAGAGTAAAGTCTTCTAAAGTATTGTTTTCTGTTAAAATTTTATTAATGCTTTCTTTAGCATTGTTTAGTTTATCACCACAAGTTTTAGCTAGCTGCATTGCTTCACTATATTTTTTTATTGCCTCATCTAAATCAACATTGCCACTTTCTAATTCTTTAATAATAGCCTCTAATTCTTGTAATTCTTGTTCAAATGTTTTATTTGCTTTCGCCATTTTTCTTCTCCTTACTTATTACTTTGGCATTTACTGTCCCATTTTTTAAATCAACATATAATATGTCGTCTATATTGACTTTATCAATATTTGTAATTACCCCATTTTTAGTTCGTGTAATACTGTAACCACGTTCTCATAACCGCATGGGATTTAATACCGTAACGGTCTTTAAAAGAATATTATATTGATATTGTTTACGTTCTAATAATCTTTCTGGCTCTC
>CAKOOW010000066.1 GCA_934098445.1 uncultured Bacilli bacterium | reverse complement strand
ATATAGAGGAAACAACTTTTACCAATGAATTTGCCCAAACTTATCAAGAAAAAAACTTAAAATTAACAAAAAATAAAGAGTAAAGGGATTAATTAAAGCAAGGAGATTAAAAAATGCAAGAAGAAGATAGTAAATACGAGAAGTATTTAGAGAAGGTTTTTGAAGCTAAAGATGATTATTATTACATTAACTTAGAGACTAAAGAAGTAACACCAGAACATATGAGTGTCGTAAGGATTGATGAGGCAACCTTAGATTATGTTTATCATTATGACATTTTGCAAGATATAGAGGGAAATTTAATTACGGAAGATAAGGTTACAAGAGTTTTTGACTGCTCTAAGGGAATTATTACTTATCAGAAACCCGGATATGTTGTTGTAATGAAGAATCTTATTACGGGAGAAAAGATTTATGAGAGTGATTATTATTCTTTAGTTTTAGCTAGTAAAGATGGATATAATCTTTTGAGGACTTATCTTGGTAATAATGAATACTATGAGTATGTTCTTATTAATCCAAGAGGAGAGAAAGTCTTTAAGACTAAGTCTTTAGAGAAAAGTTATTCTATAGATAATTTTGACGGGTTTATAAGACTTTATCAGAAGGGGAAATATTATATAGATTTTAAAGAAAAGATGGTCTTAGCTAAGGGGTATAAACTTAAGAAGAGTAGTAGGATTTATTCGGTAGAAGAATGTGAATATACTGAAGATGTAGAGAGTTTATTGGATAAGTTTAAGATATCTAAAGAAATAAAGATTCTGGTTAAAAGGTATTTAGAGATAAAGAAGAGAATGATTCATCTAAGATATAATGATATGTTTATAGAAGTTTTATTAACGGGTAAAGGTGAAGAAAGAGCGATTATAGCTACTTTAGAGGGGAAAATTCTTTATAATGATAGAATTGAATATTTTTATCTTTGGCGAATAGAATCAGAATTTAATGATGAAGTAATAATGATTCCTAGTAGTTTAGATATTCATAATAATATTTCATATTATGATGCTCGTGGTAACTTAGTAAGTAGATTTTTTAATGTCAGTGGTTGTTTATGGGTAGATAAAACTTTGGCTAATCTTTATATGTTAGGGGAAATAACTAATCTTTGGCAAGAAAAAAGCTATTCCGGTCGTAGGAAGTTATTCTTTAAAATTGATGGTAAGACCTATGAGACTTCTGGTGAATTTAAGAGTAATCGTTTAAAAGTTAGAGATGAAAATGGGTTAATCGGTTTTATAGATGACAATGGTAAGGTTGGAATAGAGCCACAATATTATGAAGCTGATGATTTTTATTATGGTACTGCAAAAGTAAAACGGAAGAATAATAATGAAGAGGATATTGAAGTGATTAATATAAATGGTGAGGTCTTATCGCAGGATGATGAGGCTAAAAGAAAAGAATTTAATCGCTATTATAGTGGTACTTTTAAAAGGCCATATACATTATCTTTTGCTAAACAATTAGAGTATACTAATTATAAAGAAGCTAAAGATTTTTGGGGTAATGATGTTTATTACTATTATGATATTAGAGATAGTAGAATTTTAAGGAGTAAATATGAACTAGTAAGACAATATGAGAATTATTTAGTCTATTTAGTGAAAAAGGCTTATTTTAATGAAAAGGGTTATTATGTTGTTGATAAAAGAACTAAGGAAAAAACTTTTTTAGGTTCTTTAGGAGTAAATACTAGATTTTGTGATGAGTATTTTGTGGTTGATGATATTACTTATTATCCTCAGGATGAATTAATTAATTTAGGACATTTTAATCTTTTTTATCGGCAGTTAAAAAAGGGAATAAGATTAGTAAGCAAAGATGAATATTTAAAAAATAAAATTATTACCTTAGAAGGGGAAGATTCAAAAGAAAAAAAGCTTGAAGATGAAAAAGCTTTACTTGAAAGCCAAAGAGCTGATTTACTAAGAAGAAAAAAAGAGAATGCGGCTTTAGAGCAAGAAAAAGCTACACTTTTAGCTAAAATTAAAGATTTAGAAGCGAAACAACATCATTTACATATACGGCATTCTTTGGCGGTTCCTGGTGATTTTTATGTGGAGTTAGATGGCTATAAAGTAATAAATCCTAAATATATAAAAGAATTAAAAGATTATGATTTACTTACATATGATTTTTCTAACTTTTCTCTTAAAGGAGTTAATTTTAAAGAAACGAATGCCGCGATTAATCCTCAGAATGTTTATAATAAAGATATAAGTGGGGCTGATTTATCTGATGTTACTTTACTTAGTTATGATTTTAGAGATGTTAATATGGAAGAAACTACTTTTACGAATGAATTTGTCCATGCTTATCAAGAAAGTGTGTTAAAATTAAAGAAAAAGAAGTAGGAAGAATTGAGGCTTTTATGGAAGTTAATATTATAAGAATGGATGATTTAGGAAGAGGGATATGTTATGTTAATGATAAGATTACTTTTGTACCTAATTCTCTTGTAGGAGACATCTTAGAAATAGAGCTTATTAAAGAAAGTAAAAAGTATAATATTGGGAAAATTAAGAGAGTTATAGAGTCTAAGGGATTAGTAAGTCCTTGTATATATAGCGAAACTTGTGGCGGGTGTAGTCTTTTAAAGATGGATTATTCTAAGACTTTAGAATTTAAAAAAAATAAGTTAGAAAATCTCTTTAAGAAGTTTGGTCATTTAGATTTAAATATTCCGGTAGTTGCTTCTTCTCTAAAATTTAATTATCGTAATAAGATAACTTTACATGTTAAAGAGGGGGTAGTAGGTTTATATAAAGGGGAATCTAAGGAAATAGTTAAAATAGATGAGTGTTTGTTAGTACCTTTTAAAGTTAATGAGTTTATAAGATTAATACCGGAGTTTAAGATAAAGAATGGGGAAGTTGTCATCAGGACTAATTTTAATATGGAGATATTAGTTAATTTTATTACTAATGATAATTTAGAGATTCCTTGTTTAAAAGAGTTTAAGATAGCGGGTATCTTACAAAATGGTAAAATCTTAAGAGGCGATGATTTTCTGATTGAGAAGATTAATAATATGTATTTTAAGGTTTCTTATGATGCTTTCTTTCAGATTAATTTAGGGGTAACAGAGAAGTTATTTAATCTTTTATTAGAAATAGCGCCGAAAGAGTGTAATGTCTTAGATTTGTTCTGTGGAACAGGGACTTTAGGACAGGTTATAGCACCCTATAGTAATAAGGTCTATGGAATAGAGATTAATAAGAATGCTACTATTAACGCTGCTTTTAATGCGAAGATAAATGGTCTTTCTAATTGTTATTATTTATGCGGAGATGCTAATCTTCTTATTGAGAAAATTAAGGAAAAGATTGATTTAGTGATAATTGATCCGCCAAGAAGTGGAATGTCTAAGAAGGGAATAGAGCTTTTAAAGAGAGTAGGAGCTTCTAAGATTATATATGTAGCATGTGATCCGGTAACTTTAATAAGAGATATTAGTTTATTGAAGAATGATTATGAGGTAAAGGCAGTAATTGGTCTTGATATGTTTCCTTTTACTTATCACGTAGAGTCCTTATGTGTCCTAGAAAAAAAGACTACCAAAGAGTAATCTTATAATTCTTTACCACAATTTTTACAGAATTTAGAATCTTTTGGAATTTCGGTGCCACAGTATTTACAATACATGGTATCATCTTCCGTAAGGCCTTTTTTTATGGCTTTAAAATGGGTAGTAGTACCATCTTTAGTAGCATTTGCCATATCATCATAAATACTTTTAATGTCTTCTTTAGAATCATCCAGCATATATTTAGTGGCTTTTATCTGTTTACTTAGCATCTTCCCATTGAATTTAGGACTAAAGATAGACAAGACTATAAAGATAAAGACTAAGATGATAAAGATAGGTACGACAATAAATAAAATTTTTTCCATAATATCTCCTCTAATTCTTTTATACCATATATAATATATTTAGTAAACATTATATATGGTATAATTATCTTGAAAAGAAAGAAGATTGTTTATGGAAAAAGAGAGTTATTCAATAGTTTATAGTAGTAGAACGGGAAATACCAAAGAATTAGCTGCCACTATTCATAAGGTTTTACCACCAGATAGTTGTCTTTATTATGGGACGGTAGATAATGTTAAAGATAAATTAAGTAAGATGATTTATATTGGCTTTTGGACTGAGAGGGGAAATGCTGATTCTTTGACGATAGAATTCTTAAAGAAATTAAAGAATAAGAAAATATTTTTATTTGGAACTGCTGGATATGGGGGAAGTGAAGACTACTTTAGAAATATTATTAATAATGTTAAGAAGAATATTGATAGTAGTAATACTTTAATAGGAACTTTTATGTGTCAAGGAAAAATGCCTTTAGCGGTGAAAGAAAGATATGAGAATATGGCTAAACAAAATAATTCTTCTGTAGATATTGATAAACTTATAAGAAATTTTGAGGAAGCTTTATCTCATCCTGATATAACGGATTTAGAAAGATTAAAAGCTACTTTAGAAAATTTAGAACAGAAATTTTAATTAGAAAAGGATAAATTTATGAAAAAGATATTATGGTCGATTTTATTACTAGGAATTATGACTTTGGGAGTCTTAGGATGTGAGAAATCTAAAGATGAATTGGATATAGGAAATAAGTCTAATATTAAAATCTCCCAAAATGACGTTATAATGACTATTAAAGAGGGAACATTGACGAATAAAAGTGCAACTCTAGTTTTAACTAATAACAGTGATAAAAA
>CAKOOW010000065.1 GCA_934098445.1 uncultured Bacilli bacterium | reverse complement strand
CTTATACTTCTTAAATCTTAATTTCTTTAAGTATTTATCTTTATTAAATTTCTTCATCATAAATAAATCCATTTCTATCTATAATACGCGACACTTATAGCTTACCCAAGATTAAAAATAATATACATATCCCGTAACTCCTTATTCATAGAGTATAAAACTCTATGAAAATACTAGGTGAATACTGGGTTTGAAACCTATTTGACTATAATTTTGACCAGAATATAAATTGTTTTCTGACTAAAATAATTCTTAGCAAAGCTAGTATTCACCTAGGTTTGAGAATATATTATTTGACTAGAAATTTGACTACAAAAAGATAATTCATCTTTAAATATATCCTTTAAATTACCCTATATATATGATATCATTTAGATATAAGGTAAAAATAATATCCGAAAATTAGCTTTCATAGAGTTTTATACTCTATGAAAAAATAATACTTTTAGACTATTTTACCAACTTTTTAACTTAAATATACCCCAAAATGAGGCAATTAAAAACTGGTATTGCTACCAGTCTTAAAATTTCTTAATATTAATTTCTACAATTTCACAATGTTTACTTGTTCTCACCTTATTATGCCATACTCCAACTCCTGAAGACACAATTAACCTCTTATCAGGATAATAACCATACTTTAAGAAATATCCTAAAGGCCATATTTGCCCCGCATGAGTATGACCAGACAACTGAACTATTACTCTAGGATCCATATTATTCTCAATATTAGGTTGATGATCCATTAATATTACTGGTTTATCTAAATTATAAGTTAAACTATTTAAATCAGTTCTTAATTTATCTTTCTTATCTCTTCTACCTACTAAATAATAATTATCATCTATTAAGACTTTACTATCTTCTAAGACTATAAAATTATTCCCTGTTAAATAACTTCTTATCTTATTAGTTAATAAATCATGATTACCCTCGACGTAATATAAACCATATTTAGTCTTAATAGATCCTAGCTCTTCTATTACATCTTTTATTTTTCTATCCGTACTAAACTCATCTACTAAGTCCCCATCAATCACAAAGATATCATAATTATTATCATTTACTATCTTAACTAAGTTATCTAACTTTTTCTTATCTAAGGTAGATAAATGAACATCACTAACATAAGCCAATCTTATATCTTTAGATATATCCTTATTACTTAGATTATACCTTGTAATAACAATATTATTAACATTAATATTACCAATGATAACAATAACTATAGGAATTATAAACGTTAAATAGAAACTCTTATCTAAATACTTATTCTTAAATATCTTATGGATTATATAATATAAAGCATTAAACATAAGTACATAGACTATATAAGTCGATATAACACTTCTAAAAACTAAACAGCATAATACAATTAATATTACCCCTAGTCTTTCATTTTGTTTTTTTACTGGTTTTTTCATCTGATAATATTCTTCTATATTTTTAATAGCTAAATAAGAAGTTATTATCCATAAAAAAAGAAGTATTAAAGCATGAATCAAACTCATAGAACACATCCCTTTTTACTTCTAATCTTAATATCTATCTCTACTTCTTAAGAATGGGGGAATATCAACATCTCCATCATCCTCATCTTCATCTTTATTATTATAAGAATCCATATCCGTATAATCACTACCAATGTCCCCATCATCATCTGGATTATTATCATCAAAACCAGTAGCAATAACGGTAACAATAACTTCATCATTTAAATTCTCGTTAATAACAGCTCCAAAGATAGTATTAATATCGGTATTAGCCGCATTTCTGACAACTTCCGCGGCATCTTCAGCCTCAAATAAAGTTAAAGAATTACCACCGGTTATATTGATAATAGCATCCGTTGCCCCATCAATAGTAGTCTCTAATAATGGACTAGATACTGCTTGTTTAGCCGCTTCCACAGCTCTGTTTTCCCCAACTCCGATACCAATACCAATTATGGCATTGCCACGCTTTGACATAATTGTTTTAACATCAGCAAAGTCTAAGTTTACTAACCCTGATACAGCAATTAAATCGGAAATAGATTGAACTCCTCTTCTTAAGACATTATCTACTTCTTTAAAAGCTTCCATCATTGGCGTAGTTCTATCAATGATATCTCTTAATCTATCATTAGGAATAACAATTATCGTATCAACATGATGTCTTAACTCTTCAATCCCAATCTCCGCATGATCCATTCTCTTTTTACCTTCAAAACGGAAAGGTTTAGTAACGATACCAACAGTTAAAGCTCCCAGTTCTTGAGCAATTTCTGCTACAATTGGAGCTGCTCCCGTACCAGTGCCGCCTCCCATTCCACAAGTAACAAAGACCATATCCGCTCCACTTAAAGCTTCTTCAATCTCTTTTTTACTTTCTAAGGCTGCTTCTCTACCCACATCCGGATTAGCACCTGCTCCTAAGCCGTTCGTAATACTCTTACCAATCTGTAACTTAGTCTCAGCTTTACTAACATTTAAAACCTGTAAATCAGTATTAGCAACGATAAATTCTACCCCTTGCACCCCTGATTCAATCATTCTATTAACGGCATTACAACCGCCACCACCAACACCTATTACTTTAATCTTTGCAATTTGATCCATTTTCATCTCGTACATAAACACTCTCCTCAATTTTCAAAGAAATAATCAAAGACTTTACCAATAATACTATTACTACTGTTCTTCGTTTCTTTTTCTTCTCGACTAAATTCTTCTTGCTCCTCTAAGCTTAATATAGAATAATCATAATTCTTTAACTTAGCATTATAATCATACCATTTAATTAAGCCATAACTACTAGCATATCTATTATCTCTAATTCCTATTGTACTTACATGACTTACTTTAACATTCTTAGAAAAGACATCAATACAAAGAAGGTCAAAATCCCTTAGATTTGCTATTCCACCTGTACATATTATATAACTTATTTTTCTTTTTGTTAAGGTGTTAATTTGTTTTTTAGCCATAGAAAGTATCTCTTTTATTCGCGATGCTATTACTTCACTTAGATTATACTGATTAATAATAACTTTATCCCCATTCTTATCTTTTATCTCTATCTTTTCTAAATTAGAAGCATTCTTAGTACTAGCTACCCCTAAAGAATTATATATTTCTTTAGCCGTATTTAAAGATACTTTATAAACATAACTAATATCTTTAAGAATATTTAATCCCCCCACTTTAATATCACCTGTATTAACTAAAATCCCCTTATTAAACAAAGATACCCTAGTACTTAAATACCCTATATCAACAATAATACCATTACTCTTATCAGTCTCTTCATCCCGAGAATTAAAATACTCTCCAATCTCATCATAACTAATATCAACTACACTTACTCCTAAGTGTTCTAAGACTTCTATCATTCTATAGATATCACTCTTCAAAGAAGAAGTAATTAAAGCTTTAACTTCTAAAGTCTTACTAAAAGTATTAACCGGCTCTAAAGTCTTCTCTCCATTATCTAAAATAAAGTATAGAGGTGTAATATTAACTAATTCCATATTCTCTTGAATAACATTCTTTCCCGCTAAATTTATTACTCTACTAACATCACTCACACTCACTAGATGTTCCTCATTCTTGATATTTGTCCTCGCATAATTAATAGTAAAAGAAGCACTACTAGTCGGAATCGTTAAAATAGTCTTCCGAATCGGTATCCCAAGCTTCCCCTCCGTATCCGAAATAATCTTCTTCAACAAAGTCTCTAACATATCTAAATTAAAACCCGTCTCCAAACTATAACTATCATTGGGAGTAATACTACTACTTAAAACATACACATTATTCTGACTTGTCTCTGTAACTATAAACTTAATACTATTATATCCTATATCCAAGGAAGCCATTATCTTTCGCATAAGTACCTCTATCGTTTTCCAAATTAATTATACTAAAGATTATTTTTAATTGCAAGATAAGTACTAAAAAAGACTAGAACTACCTAGTCTAAGAAATTATTTATTTACTAAAGTATTAAAAAAGTCTATTAATACATCTTTTTTAATGATAATAACTCCTATAGATATTACTATTATTAAGATTAACATAATCACTGGTAAATTAACCTTCTTCTTGGCTTTCTCTTTCTTAGAAGTATTATCACTAGTATTATTATTCTCTACCGGATTTACTGTTCCTATACTAACCGAATTATCTAAAGTAATATTATTATCTTGATTACTATTAGTCTCTAGATTATTACTATTTTCCAAAGTATTACTATTCAGAGAAATATTATTTTCTTCCGTATTTACTTGGTCTTTAGAATCATTACTATCTATAGGATTATTTAACTCTATAGAATTACTACTACCAGGAGTACTTAAAGCTTCTTGCAAACTAGGAGTCCCCATATTATCTTGATTACTATTAGTCTCTAGATTATTATTTTCCAAAGTATTACTATTCGGAGAAACATTATTTTCTCCCTGATTAGATTCATTAGAATCACTATTCAAAGAATTATTCTCTAGATTAGAACCTATATTACTATTTCCTTGATTATCATTAACTATATTAGTCTCAGGATTAATAACATTCACCGTCATAGGCTCAACAAAACTACCAGCATTAGCATCGAAACTAGGAGTATCCTCTTTCTTTTCCGTCTCTAGATTAGTATTTTCTATAGGTTTATTAACCTCTATAGGATTTACTTCTACTTTAGACTCCTTAAGATTACTATTCTCTTGGAAATCACTTTCTTCTTTAGAATTATCTAGATTACTATTAGTATTTAAAGAATTACTACTCTCTAGATTACTCCCAAAAATATCTAAAGAATTACTATCCTCTAAAGAAGTAGCTGAATCAGTAGATTCTATATTACTATTATTGTAATCATTACTAACAGGAGTTACTTTATCTTGAGTAGAAACC
>CAKOOW010000064.1 GCA_934098445.1 uncultured Bacilli bacterium | reverse complement strand
CTAACTATTTCTAGTTAGCATTTATTACTTAAACTCGAAAAGTTCGAGTTTCCTATCAATCTGGAGCAAGTGAGGAGAATCGAACTCCCGTCTCAACCTTGGCAAGGTCGCATTCTAGCCGTTGAACCACACCTGCATTCGACTACTTAATGATATCAAATCCATCATAAAAATTCAAGTAAAAAGTTAAAATTTATGATATAATTATCGTATATTAGAAGAATAGGTGATATTTATGCTAAAAAAGATGAAGAAAAGTGATATTTTTAAGATGATTTTTGCGCTTGTTTCGTTGTTTTTAATCTTTGGAATAGTATTTTATTTTTATGGGACTTTACAAAGAAAAGAAGAACCGGTTAATGTTAGTAAAGTTGAAAATAATATTTTGGAATATGGGTATTATATTAATGATAATGCTTCTACCTATTATAAAGATGAGTTTGCTAAGTTAAAGACTATCTTAGAAAGTGATGAACGGGATGATAATCTTTATATTACTCAGTTAGCTAAAGTCTTCGTTATTGACTTATTGTCTTTAAATAATAAGATTAATAAGTATGAAGTTACTAGTTCTCAGTACTTTAATAGTACTAAAAGAGAAATGTATACTAATAAAGTAGTTGGAGACTTCTATGACTATATTGAAGATAATGCCTATAATGATCGTAAACAATCTTTACCAGAGGTAAGCGATGTTATTATGAATGAGTTAAAGACTACTACTTATAAGATGGGAGAGGAAAGTGTACCCGCGTATGAGATTACTGCCGATGTTTCTTATGTGAGTGATTTAGGATATGATAAATCGGTTGAGGTTATTTTAACGAAAGAAGATAATAAGTATAGTGTGGTTTCTTATAAACCAGTTGATTCTAAAGATAAAAAAGTTGAGGAGTAAGTTTACTCCTCATTTTCTATTACGGTATCATTTTCATTACGAGTTGGTTTTTCTTCAGAATTATTGTTTTCATTGTTTGATTGATTATTATTATCAGTATTACCTGTAGAGGTTGGACGTTTATTAACATATATCGTTAGATTAGTACCAATTCCAATAACAGAATTAACATGGATAGATTGGTCGGCTACAATATTATCACCATATAAATAATTAAAGTGTTCATCGCCTTCATAGACTTCTATTTTACTTAAGTTAACGCCATTACTAGTAGCCCAGTTAGTAGCATAATCTAAAGAAGAACCAATCAAGCTAGGCATAGTAGCAACGGATTTATCACCATATACTTTTTTACCATAATACTTAACTGTATAATCATCATTATAATCGACACTAAAAGTCTTGTTAGGAATTTTTTCAATAAGACCTAGATTAGTCTTCATCATAGTTTTGATATCTTCAAGACTGTTTTTATAATATCCTAAAGCGGAAGTTGTAGAATAACCTAAGAAAACCGGAAGACTATAGGTTTCTAGAGAGGTCTTATAGATGGAAAATTTCGCATCACTACCATTAATCGTATTGACTAAGAATGATTTGCCGACATCATATAAAGATAAGATTTGATCGGTTGTCATATTAGTATCCATATTCTTACTAACGGCATCCAGAACTTTTTTGAAATCATCAAAATTTCTTAGAGTCTTAGCTTTTTCAATGATAGCTTCAATAACATCTTGTTGATGACGGATACGATCTAAGTCGGATCCTAAGTACTGATGACGGTTTCTAGCATAGGCTAGAGCTTGTTCGCCGTTTAATACTTGCACTCCGGGGTCCACACAGACAATTTTATCGCCAAATTCACGGTTAGAGTTTTGTTCACAGACTTTACCATTATAGTTAACACCAGCATTATACCAGCTCCATGGTTCTTCGACATTAACGGTTACGCCTCCAAGAGCTTCAACAAGATCAACAACACCTTTAAAGTTCATTTTGACATAGTAATCAATATCAATATCCGTTAGTTGTTTCATTGTATTAATAACACAATTGGTCCCATAAGCCGCTGAAGAGTTAATCTTTGCTAGAGCATTATTACGACAACTTATAGGAACATATAAGTCTCTAGGAACACTAAACATGGAAGCTGATAGAGTCTTAGGATTAAAGGTAACCATCATTAGAGTATCTCCGTTAAAAGCACCGTTAGCATTAAGACCATTAATTTCACTATCAACACCCATCACTAGAATAGTAAAGGGTTCCGTTAACTTCTTGTTAGTATAGACAATATTATCTTGATTTTTCATTTCTTTACTGTACTGATAGATTACTTTAGTATCATCTTTAATATTTTGATACTTTTCTTCGGCAGCAAAGAGAATAGTATAGTTACTAGAGACAAAACATGCATCAATTTTTCCACTATAAAGGTCATCTAACATAACATAAAAATCATCATACTGATATAGCTTATTAGTTAAGTTTTTTTCACTAATTAAGTCCTTAGCTAGGGTATTTCCTTCGATGTTATTAGTATCACTTATAATACCTATTTTACTATTTTCATTAAACTCGGTATCTTTCATACTAATTAAATAGGTTGTATAGTTAACTGTATCTTTACTAATATTATCAATACTCTTATAAATAGTATCTATATAATATCCAGCGACAAAGAAAATACCATTGAATAGTAGGGTAAATACTATCATAATAATAAAACTAGAATACTTTTTATTAAAGATATAGATAAGTCCCATGACTAACCAGACTAAGAACCAGATACCAAAGAGAATAATTAAAATCACTCGGACTAGGGTTTCTATTCCTGTTAAGACAGCTATATTCTTAACGAAGATAATATAGCCAATTAGATAGGATATTAAAGTAATAATTAGTATACCTAAATATACTTTATTACTTTTTTGGATTTTATTAATAAATTTCTGCATAAGAAGTCTCCTTATTATCTCCTTAATTATATCTTAAAGTTTTATAATAGACAATATTTTCTTTTTGTAAAGTTTAGTCAAATGAATAATTATTACTTTTTAAATAGTAGTATATTCTAAGAAATATGGTATAATCTTGGGGTGAGGTGAACTTTAATGAAAAAAAAGAAGAAAAGAAAGTTTTATCAGATATTTAATATTCTTCTTCTTATAGTTAGTATTATCTTTTTAGGAATTATTTATGTTACTAATGTTCTTAATATAGGGTATTTTATAGGAATTTGTTTTTTAATTTTACTTATAACTTTTCTATTAATTGGAAGGATTAATAAGAAGCATTTAGGGGCTTTGTTTTTAGGATTTATTTTCTTTATATTAGAAATAGTGGGATGTATTTATCTGGGGAAGACTAATAGTTTTTTAGATAAGATTCATACGAAGACAGAGGTAGAGACTTATAGAGTTATTGTTTTAAATAGTTATACTTCTTCTTTAGAAAAGTTAGAGAAGATTGGAGTATTAAAGTCTAATGATGATGGATATACTAAGGCAGTAGAGAGTATTAAAGAAAAGATAGGAGAAACTACTACTTTTGATGATGTATCTTCTCTTACTTCGGCTTTACTTATGGAAAAGATTCCGGGAATCTTAATTAGTAGTGCTTCGGATACGATTTTAAGAGAAAATGATTCGGCTTATGATGCTGCTACGAAGAGTTTATATGAGTATGAGATTACTATTAAGACTAGTGTAGCAACTAAAGATATTGATATTACGAAGAATACGTTTAGTATTTATATTAGTGGGGTTGATACTTATAAGAAGATTGCAACGAAGACGAGAAGTGATGTTAATATTGTTTTGACGGTAAATCCGGTTACAAAGAAAATCTTGATGACACATATTCCGAGGGATTATTATGTTTCTTTATATGGGAAGAATAGTAAGGATAAGTTAACTCATGCTTCTCTTTATGGGATTGAGACGGCGATGAAGAGTGTAGAAGGTATAACGGGGGTTAATGTTGATTACTATGTAAGACTTAATTTTACTTCTTTAGTGAAGATTGTTGATTTACTAGGAGGGATTGATGTTAATAGTAAGTATGCTTTTGAGACAGGTATATATGATTCGACTATGACCAAGACTTATAAGTTCAAGAAAGGGATGAATCATTTAGATGGGGATGCGGCTTTATCTTTTGTTAGAGAAAGACATTCTTTTGCTGATGGGGATATTACCAGAGGGGAAAATCAAATGATTGTTTTAGAAGCTTTAATTAAGAAAGCAATGAGTCCTAAGATTATTACTAGTTATATGCAGTTTTTAGATGTTTTAGATGATGCCTTAATTACGAATATGTCTAAAAAAGATATAACAGATTTTATTAAGAAAGAGATTAGTAAACCATCTAGTTATGAGATTGAAAGTGTTAATTTGAAAGGGTCTTCGGCTATGGATTATACTTATAGTTATCCGATGAGTAAGTTATATGTTATGATTCCGGATGAAGAGACTTTAAGAGAATATCAAAGTAAGGTAAGTGCTTTATATAGTTAGCATTTATCTTTTTTTTCTTTTTATGGTTTTAAGATTTCAAAGTGCAAAAATTGCACTTTGAAATTATGATGGTTTAGTAAGTAATTTAACTTTAACTTAAAAATGATTTTTGGTATACTGGTAGTAGGATAGTTGAGGGATATTAATATGGATTACAATAAAGAAATTAATAAGATTAAGAATAAGAGAAATCGGGTATTATATTTAAGATATGGCATTGGGTTTCTTTTCTTAGGAGTTTGTATTTTCTTAGTATTATTGATGGCTAAATCAAAGTTCAGTTATAATGATGAAAAAGAAGTTATAAGAACAGTGGTAGCTGATTTTAAATATGAACCTATTAAAAAGATAGCATTTATTAATGATACTTATGTAAGTGGGGGCTTTCCTAGTAAAGATAGTAGTTTAAAGTTAGATAAGATTAGTTGTACGAATGGAGCAGAGGCTTCTTTTGATATGAATACTTGGGAGTTAAGTATTACTAATGGGGTTGAAAAGACAAAATGTAGTGTTTATTTTAAGAAGTAATCCTTATTAAAGGGTTATTTTTTTGACGCTTTATTTATCCACTAAAAAAAGACCTACTAGAATAGTATCTAATAAGTCTTTATACCTTACTTTAAGTCTTTGATTTTTTTCAGGATTACTTTAAAGAATTTATTTTTTCTTTAGATAAACCAGTCATTTCAGCAATGTAGTCAATAGATGCATCAGTACTTAGCATCTTTTTAGCAATCTCAATAGC
>CAKOOW010000063.1 GCA_934098445.1 uncultured Bacilli bacterium | reverse complement strand
ACAAAAATATAATTATAAATATGGGTAACAATTGTAATTTTGCACTAATATTTAGCACAAGAAGATTAAGGAGAAGAAATACTATTACAAATGCAAAGTATATATAAGCCGAATCTCTTCTTTTAGCCATAATATACCTCCTCCTTAACTAATTTCTGCCAAATATTATTTTTCTTCAGCTGCTACACCAGTTGCTGTAATTTTGAATGATTTTGCTACCTTTGCAGCTGTATCATCAGCAAAAGCTTTTTTTAGTGTAACTTTAACTGTTACAGTAGTTGTTGCATCTGGAGCAACACCATTTGCACCACCTGTTACTTCAACACTATAATGATCTGCATCTTCAATAGCAGATGATACTTTTGCTGTAATGTCAGCGTTTACATCAGTACTTTTGTTTATGATAGTATAAGTTGCTTCTGCATAATCATTAACGTTCTTTAATCCAGAAACAGTCATTGTAGCATCAGCATTTCCATCAGTACCATAAGCACCTGAAACAACTATTGTATCACCAGCGCTCTTTCCGGTTGTTATAGTAGCATCTGTTTTAAACTGAATATCAAAATCTGTTGCAACAGCGCTTGCAGTACCAGTAATATTTACTGCGTCTTGTGATGCTGCAAAACCAACACCAATAGCTACTACAAGTAGTATTACTAAAGCTATTAATCCTTTCTTTTTCTTTTGATTCACGTTATTCACCTCCTTTTGTATGAAATATTGAAGACATTTAATGCTTCTTTTAGATAACCACTAAACTACTTAGACCCGGCTATCTTACTATAAAAATATACCAAAAAATTCGACAAAAATCAATATTTTTCTTGACGTAAATTAAAAAAAATCAAGTTTAAAAACTTGACTTTTTTAGATTTTTTTATCTGTTATAATAGCTCTGTCCTTTTGACGGAAATACTATTGCATTTCTTGGATTAAATGAGTGTCCTATAAAGCCATTATTTCCATAATATGAATAATAGTCAGCATACCATCTACCATTAGCTAAACCTAAATGTAAGTGTGGTCCTGTTGAATTACCGGTATTTCCTGATTTTCCTATTACAGTATCTTTAGTAACTATTTGTCCAACCGATACATTAAACGCTGATAAGTGACAATAATAAGATGTATAATATCTGCCATTTATTAAATGGTGAATTATTATTTGGTTGCCGCCGCCGCTATTACTTCTTATTGTTTTTGCAACATAGCCTGGTGCTACTGCATAAACGGTTGTTCCAATAGGCGTTGAAATATCAATTGCAGCATGTAAATTAGGCTTTCCATATAACGTTCTCCAACCATATTCACTTGATATTCTTCCAGAAGACGTTGGTCTATAAAAAGTTGTTCCAGAAGGCAAATAACTGCCGCCACTTCCTCCTGATGAACCATTATTTTTATGAGAATATTTCCTATTTAAACAAGATGTTTGAGTTTCGCTATCCTTACAACCTAATCCCTCAAGATATTTAATGGTGTTTTTCATCTCTTTGATAGACTCTTCCTGAGAATGTCCCTCATCATTTAAACTTGCTTTAGTCTCGTTTAACTTAGCTACTTGTGTATTAAGTTCAGATTGTAGCGAAGCAAGTTCATCTTTTTTACTAGCTAACTCGGTTTTTATTTTATCATTTTCCTTAATCATACTATTCATTTCTTCTACTACTTTTTTATTATAGTTAGAAATTTGTTCAGTAATAGATAAACGATAAATTAAATCCGTCAAACTTTCTGCACCCATTATGTATTCAAGCATTGATGAACCAGAAGATGAAACCTGATAATAACGCATCAAATCTTTTGTTTCGTTATTCTTTTTATCTATGTCTTTTTCTAGTTGCTCACTTTCTTTAGTTTTCTTATCTATATCGCTATTTATTTTTTCCATTTGAGAATAAATTGAATTAATTCTACTATTGGTATTATCTATGTCTTTTTGGTTTTGAGCTTTCTTATTATTTGTATCTTCTAATTGTTTTTGAATTTTATTTAGTTCAGTTTTCCACTGACCTAATGTTTTTTCCTTTGCATTTACTGTTGTAATTGGTATTAAAAGTAATATAAATAGTAATAAACTATATCTCAATATTTTCTTCATTATATCTTTAAGTACTTCCTTACTGCTCTATAACTACCAAACATACCAACAACAACACCTAATCCTAACAATATTAATGATACCCAGTATATAAATGGTTCTGCTGGAACTAATTTAACAAATGGTGAGAATAATTGTCCATTAAAATGTTTATATAGTGCTGAGTACCCATATAAAGTTGCTGCGATAGGTATTAATGCTCCTATAAATCCTAGACAAAATCCTTCAATTACAAATGGTTGCTTAATTGAGAAGTTAGATGCCCCAACAAGTCTCATTATTTCTATTTCTCTTTTTCTTGAGAAGATAGTTATTTTAATTGTGTTAGTAATTAAGAATAAGGTTACAAATACTAATGCTATCATTGCAATTATCATTGCTTTTTCTAAAACTTTAAATACTTTAAGAAGGTTTTCTACCATTCCTTGTCCATATCTTACATCTTTAACTAATCCTAATTCTTTTACTTGCTCTGCGGTTTTTGATATTTTTTCAGTATCTTTAACTTTAACTAGTAACGTATCATATAAAGGATTAGTATTATCTGACCAACTATCTATAATTGCAGAAAGCGATTCAGAAGTATCTTTCATTTCATCTGCTATTTGTGTTTTAGTTTGATGTTCAACAGATTCCACGTTTTTATATGATTCTATGTTTTTCTTTAAATCTTCTATTTGTTCATTTGTTGCACTTGTATCGATAAATGTTACTATCGTAAAGTCTTCTTTAACTAATTTAGTCATATTTTCTACGTTGTATGATGCTATTAGCGCTATTCCTACTATTAGTAATGTAATTGTAATACACGAGATAGATGCAATTGATAAGCTCAAGTTTCTTCCTACGCTTTTAAATCCATCCCTTATGTTTCTTCCAAGTATTCTAATTGCTTTCATAATGAGTATAACTTCCTTTCTCATAATCTTTTACAAGTTTTCCATTGTCTAATAAAACGACTCTTTTCTTCATCTTATTAACCATTTCTCTATCATGAGTAGCCATTACAACGGTAGTACCTAAATCGTTAATTTTTTCAATTACTTTCATAACTTCTAAACTTGTATCTGGATCTAGGTTACCTGTTGGTTCATCACAAATCAAAAGTTTTGGAGAGTTAACTATTGCACGCGCTATTGCAACACGTTGTTGTTCTCCTCCTGACAATTGGTTTGGATAACTCTTGGTTTTTGATTTTAAACCAACTAAATCAAGAGCCTTTAATACTTTTCTTTTTACCTCATTAGTTGGAAGACCATATATTTCAAGTGCAAAAGCTACGTTTTCATATACGGTTAGTTTTGGCAATAATTTATAATCTTGAAACACTATTCCAATTTTTCTTCTTAATTTATAAACCTTATTATTTTTTACTTTTGCAACGTTTATACCACCAACATAAATTTCTCCATTAGTTGGTCTTTCTTCACGATATAGCATTTTTATAAGGGTAGATTTCCCTGAACCTGATGCCCCTATTACGAATACGAACTCACCTTTTTTTATATCAAGGTTCATATCATACACAGCGTTTACACCATTTTTGTATGTTTTTTCAACATTTCTAAATTTAATAAATTCCATATTACTGCACCTTCCTTTAATTCTTTTTTTATTAGATAATACTTGTATTACCCGTATATATACCAGATGTTTGATATGCATCTGTTACTAATATTACTGCCTTTGGATCAATTTGTGTTACCCCACTTTTTAACTCAAAGTAATCACCAGTTGGAACAACACACATTATTATTTGATCTTTTTTATTTGTATAACCTCCTCTTGTTTCAATTAACGTTATACCTAAATTTAATTCATTTAATAAATAATCACACACTAAGTCATCTTCGTCCGTTGTAATATAAACAGCTTTGTTGCTAGATATTCCAATTACTACTTTATCAACCATAATATTAATTAAATATAATACTATTAATGCATAAAGTACTCTTGTCCATCCAAAGAAGAAGCCACCTGCTAAAACAATAAGTCCATCAGTCATTAGCATAGAAGTTCCAATTGAAACTTTAAAATATCTTGCTACTATTTGGTTTAATATATCAGTTCCACCAGTTGTAAATCCACTTTTAAATATAATACCAGATGCAGTACCTACGCATACACCGCCTACTATTGATATTAAAAGTAAATTATCGTTTGAAATATGAATATAATCTCCTATATTTGCCGTAAATTTAACAAATAGTGGAAATAAGACTGAACCTACAACCGAATCTAGAGTTTTTCTTTTTCCTAACTTTAACAAACTTAAAATTAGGAAAAAGACGTTTAAGATAAGTATCATAACAGAAGGATCTATTATCTTTTGGGTAATTATTGATATACCACTTGCACCACCAAATACTATGTTATTCTTAAAGAAGAATAAATTATATGCTGCTGCATAAATTGCGGTACCAATAATTAGAAATACATATCTTTTAAAGAGGTTTGCCTTTTCTATCATCGCTAATACTTTAGAATCTTTTTTACTTCTAATTTTTCTTATTAGTCTCATTTATTTTTTCTCCTTTTAAATTACTTTCTATAAATCCGTCTAAATTGCCATCTAATACCTTATTTACATTAGATGTTTCATAACCTGTTCTATGATCTTTTATCATTGAATATGGATGAAGTACGTAACTTCTTATTTGTGATCCAAATTCTATTCCACTATGGTCACTTTTCATTGAATCAATTTTTTCTTTTCTCATTTTTAGTTCTATTTGGTAAAGCTTACTTTTTAAAACTTTAAGTGCTGTTTCTTTATTTTTTATCTGACTTCGTTCGTTTTGACAAGTAACTACTATTCCAGTTGGTATATGAGTTACCCTAACAGCAGAATCAGTTGTATTTACTCCTTGTCCCCCGGCCCCACTACTTCTATATACGTCTATTCTAACGTCGGAATCTTTTATTTCTATATCTATATCGTCGTCAAATTCTGGTATAACATCAACTGCTGCAAAAGAAGTATGACGTCTGTTATTTGAGTCAAACGGAGATAATCTAACTAGCCTATGAACGCCTTTTTCATTTTTTAAATACCCGTAAGCATATGCTCCTTTTACAATATACACAATACTTTTTATTCCGGCCTCTTCGCCTTCTTGCTCATCTATTACTTCATATGAATAATTTTTTTTATCAAAATATTTTGTGTACATTCTAGAAAGCATCATTGCCCAATCACAA
>CAKOOW010000062.1 GCA_934098445.1 uncultured Bacilli bacterium | reverse complement strand
ATCTTATCTAAATCTTTATCTAACACTAATCTACTACCATATACTCCATTAAAACTTACTACATCTTTAAAACTAATATTATCATCTAAAGAAAAATCCATTTTCCTAGCTAGTTCTTTTCCTACTTTTAATAAATTTTCTTCTTTCCAATGAGTATCACTTTTATAATAATCATCTAAACTTAATACATTAAATAAATCTATATAATTACCCTTAACACTCTTATATAAAGAAACTAACTTAGTATAATCTAACTTTAAAGAATTATTAATATAATACCCTTTATCAGGAATTAAAGAATAATATACTTTATTAGTATCATCAAGATATGAATCTATTATATTATTAATTTTATTAACTAAATTATTAACGGACTTTTCATTAAGAGGATACAATGCTTCATAAATATAATCATTATCTATTTGCATATTGTTATAATTACCTAATACTAACATATCCGTCTTAATCTTTAATCTTCTAAACTTTTCTCTTTGATAAAACTGATCCATACTATAATTATCAAATTTCTTAAAGAAATCCCCACTAACAATTGTTTTTAAAGATACTTTTGGAAATTGTTCTAATTTTCTTCTTTCGGAAACTGATGATTTCTTATCGGGTGCTACTAAGTTTAGAAAAAAGAAACCATAAATAATAAGTCCAAATAAAATAACTATTACTTTGTTTTTTAAATTATCTTGCATAATTAACCTCAAAAGCGAAAATAAAGAAAAGGATTATAAGAATTATCAATTAAACTAGAGGTCACTAATAAGAAAATAATTAATATTAAGACTATTTCTCCTAAATTAATAATTTTTTTAACTCTATCTTTCTTTTTTAATCTTTCTATAATATTTTTTATAATTGGGGTACTAAATAAAATGCCTAATAAGATAATTATTATATAGTTTCTTAAATAATAGCCAGTTATCTTATTATAAAATGGCAAACCATTTAATCCTACTATATTCTTTAGAATATCAAATGCTGAAGACATATTATCTGCTCCAAAGATAACAAAGCTTAAACCTACAATTAATAAAACATAAAGATGTTTTAAAATATTAGGCATCTTATCTAAATATTTTCTTAAAACTAGTTTTTCAATTAATAAAATAATGCCAAAATAAAGTCCCCAAATTATGAAATTCCAAGCCGCCCCATGCCATAAACCAGTTAGAGTCCAAACAACTAGAATATTTCTTATTAATTTATATTTATTTACTCTACTACCTCCCAAGGGGATATAAACATAATCTCGAAACCAAGAGCCAAGACTAATATGCCATCTTTGCCAAAATTCGGTAATACTTTTGGAAATAAAAGGATAATTAAAGTTTTCTAAGAAATTAAAACCTAATATTTTTCCTAGACCAATAGCCATATCACTGTAACCAGCAAAATCAAAGAATACTTGCATAGTATAACAAAGCATATAAAAGAAACTAAAGACTACACTTTTATCGGGACTATTTAAATAACTAGTACAAAAACTCCCTAAGACATTAGCAATTAAAACTTTTTTTCCTAAACCAATGGTAAATCTTTTAATACCCACGGCAACATTTTCTATGCTAATATCTTTCTTTATTAAATTATCATTAATATCTTCATATCTTACGATAGGACCAGCAATTAACTGAGGAAATAAAGAAACATAAGTAGCTAAGTTAAAAAAGTTATCTTGAGCCTTTATTTTTCCCCGATAAACATCAATTAAATAACTAATTATTTGGAAAGTATAAAAAGATATCCCTATAGGTAATAATACATTTAATAACTTAAGATTACTATTAAATATATTATTAAAACTCCTAATTAAAAAGTCAATATATTTAAAATAACCTAATAATCCTAAATGAATAACTAAAAACAACGTTAATAAATATTTATTCTTATGTTTTTCTAATACTAAGCCCCCGATATAACAAATAAATATTTCACTAATCATTAATAATAAATATTTACTATCTCCATATAAATAAAATATTAACGAACTAATTAATAACCAATAATTCTTTATTTTATTGGGTACTATAAAATATCCTAATAACACGATTGGTAAAAAATAATATAAAAAACTAATACTTGTAAATAACATTATATCACCCTCTTATTTAGAAAAAAGGCCTTCCTTAAGAAAGCCTATTCTGCTACTGCTCCATTATATTCATCAGGCAATTCTTCTAAAGTCTCACCCTTTTCTAGAGTTTCCCCAACTTTATTATCCATATATTTTACAAATTCATCATAAATACTCTTAGCCCAATCACTATCAGCCATAACCATAAATATAACGTCACCACTATTTACAACATAAAGTTTTTCTGCCGAAACACAAATCCATCTACTCATATCAACATTATCTTTAATATTTTGCATCATACTAGTAACATCAGTATTCTCTTTTGTTTTAATTACCGCTACTTCTAAGGCTTGGGAACCCATTACTGGTTCGGATACTACCAAAGTATTAATATCATCCGTACTTTTTAAACCCGTTAAAGACTCAACTAATTCCGTCTCTTTTAAATCTATTTCTTCCGTAGTAAGTTCTGGTAAAGAATTTTCTAAATTCTTATATATAGTCTTTAGCATTCTTTTCATATCACCAGCTGATTTAAGAGTCTCATTAGTCTTTGGTTTATTATTAAACACCAAAGCAAGACCTCCTAATACCACTATAACTCCTACTAAAATAACCCCTACTAATAAATTTTTCTTATCTCTCATAATTTTTCCTCTTTTCTATTTATCATTTACTTTTTTATTTAACATAAATAAGGAGTAAAGAGCTACTAAAGCCCAAATTATTTGTAATAAAAATGAAAACCAAGCTTTAGTGGGATATAAACCAATCGCCATTAAAACTGATGCTACTAAATTCATAAATTGATAAACAAAACCATTATCAATTTTCTTTAAAGATAATAAGGCATAAGCTAAAAGAATTAAAACCATGCCAATCCAGCCTAAAATATTAAAAATCATTTTTCCTCCTTAGCCACTAACAACAAATTTGGCACTACCATGTCAACTGTTTGTCTATAACTATAATGTATTATGTCTTTTTGTTTACGATTAAAGAAATAATTTAACAAAGGATATGTATTAACTGTAGATTTAAATTTATACTTTTTTTCTATCGGACTACATAAGAAAATTTTACAACTAATACTACGATGTTGACAAACACTATCTACTAAAAAAGGACAAGGTTTTTTATGAAAATAACAACACCCATTAATAGTAGCAAAACATTTACCACTTCTATTACCATAACATTTATCACATTTAAAATCACAAACTTTATGACTAATATTATCTAAAATCGTACACATTTCATCATATATATAATTATATCTATCTTCTAAATTCTTATAGTTTAAAGCTTTAACCATTTTAAGCATCCAAAACTCTTTAGTATCATAAGGATAATCTCCCTCTTCTATATCTAAAGTATATTGATAATCTTTTTGATCATTTCTAATAATTTTTTTCATTTTTTTATAATCATTTATAGTTAAGTTAATTGTTTTCATACACTCACCTCCTTAATTATAACAAATTAAAAATAAAAAGATAGCCCTTTATTTATCTTTTAAAACTATTTTACTTGCCATCTTAATATAGGGTATCCATTATTTATATTGTTAGTATCTTCCACAAAAGCATTATCTCCATTAATAACTGATATGACACTAGGCATTTGACTAGCCTCTAATGGTGAAGCATTATCATTTTTGCTATATTTTCCAATACCATAAGTAGCCGTAGAATTTAAGTAAAAATTTTTTCTCATAACGACATCAAACTTAGTATAATCATTTGTCTCATATTGCCCACCAAGAATACCGCCACCAATTTGACCAGTTACTTTACCAGAATTATAATTATTTATTAGCTGCCTTCCCGATGAAGCACCTCCTATTATTCCACCAACAGCATAACCAACGCCACTAATAACACCCAAATTATAGCAATTATAAGCATTACCATCCCAACCAACAATTCCCCCAATGGAGGTAGCACTTGTCGTAATTGTCCCATAATTATAAGAGTTAATCATCGTACCCCAACCCCCACTTAAACCACCAGTTAAATCTCCAGAAGTATTAGTAATATTTCCACCATTATAAGAGTTTTTAATAACACACCAAGAACCGCAAATACCCCCACTTCGAACTGCACTGTTTATCGTTACTAAACTGAAGGAATTTTTTATAACTCCATTAACACCTACTACTCCTCCATTATCTGCTTTACCTCTAATGAATGATGATTTTACTCCAATATTTTTCATTATTCCGTTTTCAGCATTTCCAAATAATCCATTATCATTATCATTTGGTCTATTTACATACATATTACTGATAATATGACCATTACCATCTAACATTCCGGAAAAGGGTTTATCTTCCGTACCTATTGGCGTCCAACTAATATTACCATCTAAAGCATTGCCACTGGAATCAAACTTACCACCTAGATCTATATCACTGGTTAAATAATATATTTTATCAGATTTATTATCCCCATTATTTACTTCATTTGCTAAAGTAGCAAATTCTTCTCTATTACTTATACACTTTATATTATCATTAATGCCACAACTCTTGGGAGTAACAAAATAAACATTACACTTAGTTCTTTTCGTCAAATTAGTTACTTTTAATTGCCAATTATCTTCATCCCACTTACCTACGGCATCGTTATCACAAAGTACTTTTTCCACATTAATACCAACTTCATCTTGAGGAAATTCCTTAGAATATTCTCCATCTATATAGGGAGTAATAACTATATCTCCCGAGATAAACTCTCCCACCGTAGTTCTTACTACCTCCGTATCTTTAGATACACTAAATTTGGAATAAGTAAAATATATTCCTATTAATAATACTAAGAAACAAGGTATTCCTATATATAAATATCTCTTATATTTCTTAAATCTTAATTTTCTTAAATATTTATCCTTATCAAATTTTCTCATTATATCAAATTCCATTTCTAGCTATAATAGACGACACTTATAGCCTCCCCATTATTAAAAATAATATACCATTTACATAGCTTTACACATTTCATAGAGTTAAAAACTCTATGAAAATACTAGGTGAATACTGGGATAGAGTCACATTTGACTACAATTTTTGACTAGAAATTAATCGTAAATAAATTATTACTTTACGCCTTCAAAGCCAGTATTTACTTAGTAACTTGGCATATTTATTTGACCATAATTTTGACTAGAAAACTATAATTTATTCTCTTTAAAACTGTTTAAAGATATGATATATTTGTAATATACGTTGATAATAATACCTGAAAAACCGCTTTCATAGAGTTTTTAACTCTATGAAAATTTTCTTTTTAAGCCACAAAAAAAAGGGCTACTAACCCTTTAATCTAATACAACTTTACTTCCTTAAAGTTTTTATTTTTTCAACAGAAAGACCAGTTGCTTTAACAATAAAATCATTGTCCATTCCAGCATCTATTAAATTTTTAGCAATTTCTAATTTACTTTTTTCCTCTCCTTCGGCTAAACCTTCAGCTTTTGCTCGACCAACATAAGTATTCCTAATTAACTCTTCATTAGTTAACTCAGTATAAA
>CAKOOW010000061.1 GCA_934098445.1 uncultured Bacilli bacterium | reverse complement strand
GCCTAAGTCTTTAAAGAAATCTTCATTAATTTCTGGTAAAACTTTTTCTTTAATAATATTAACTTTAACTTTGAAAGTTACATCTTTGCCTTTAAGTTCTTCGGTATAATTTTCAGGGAAAGTTAAGTTTAAATCTTTTTCTTCACCAGTACTCATTCCAATTAAACCTTCTTCAAAACCAGGAATAAAAGTATGAGAACCAATTTCTAATGGATAGTTTTCAGCTTTACCACCTTCAAATGTCTTACCATCTAAGAAACCTTCAAAATCAATTACAACAGTATTACCATTTTCTACTTTACCAGTTTCTTTAACTTGGATTTCAGCATATTTAGCTTGTAATTTTTCAATTTCTTCTTTTACTTCTTTAGCAGTTACTTTTGCTGTTTCTTTTTTAATACCTAAGTTTTTATAAGCTCCTAACTCAACTTCGGGACTAGAAATAAAAGTATATTCAATGCTAATAGCATCTTTACTAATATTTTTAATATCAATTGATGGTTGAACTACAGGAATTTCTTTTAATTCATCGAAAACTTTCTTATATTCCGTAGTAAGTAAAATATCGATAGCATCGTTATACAAAGGTTCTACCCCGTTTTTGCTAACGAACATATCAAAAGGAACCATTCCTTTTCTAAAACCATCAACAGTTACATCTTTCTTAATTTTATCATAAGCACTGCCAATAGCCTTAGTCCATACTTCCCCATTATATTCTTTTACGATTTTCTTTACATTATTCATAAAATCTTCCTTTTCTAATAACTTCTATATTATATCTTATTCTTTTCTATTTTACCAACAAAATTAAGCAATCTTAACAATTTTTACATCATAAGAGCCATTAGGAGTAACAACATTAACTGTTTCTCCGGCTTTGTGACCTAAAATAGCTTTTCCGATTGGTGATTCATTAGAAATCTTATTGGCAAAAGGATCAGCTTCCATTGAGCCAACAATAGAATATTCTTCTTCTTCATCATCATCTATATAGTTTAAAACCACACTAGAACCAACACTAACTGTGTCTTTAGAATTACCATCCATAACTTGGCAATGTTCTAGTTTAAATTCTAATTCTTTAATTCTTGCTTCTACTTGGGCTTGTTCATTACGAGCCGCATCATATTCAGCATTTTCTGATAAGTCTCCCAAGCTTCTTGCTTCTTGAAGAGCAGCAATTACTTCTGGTCTTTTATTTAATTTTAAATCATTCAATTCAGTTTCTAACGCCAAATATCCTTGAGGTGTTATTAGAATTGTTTGTTCTTTTGTCATTTTTATTCTCTCCTCTAAAAAATTATCTATCTAAGGATACTACAAATAGAATTAAATGTCAAACACTTTTAGTCTTAACATATCCATTTTCTCTAGTGGTACACTAGTCTTAAATTTAATTATTTCTCTGGGATGACGAGCAACTTCTAAAGGGTTACCCTCTTCATCAAAAATCTTGGGAACCGTGATAGTTACCGGGCTCTTATGAGGTCCAATGATTTCAATGACATCACCAGTCTTAAAATAATTTCTTTGTTCTATTGTAGCTTCTAATTTATCCTTATCATATTCTATTACAATACCTAAAAAATCTTGATTACTTATTTCCGTACGATCTTGATAATATTGTTCAGTCTCTTTAGGACGTTCTTGAAAAAACTGAGGTACAGAGTCTCTATTAGCGCAGCGATTAAGAATTTTTTTAGAATACTCTAAATACGCTGGGGTAATCGTATTATTTAAGGTTTTATCAATAATACGACGATACATCGAAATAACCGTAGCAATATAATATATACTTCGCATACGTCCTTCAACTTTAAAAGAATTAACGCCTACGGCAATCATCTCTTTAATGTATTTGGCCATATTTAAGTCTTTAGGCATCATTGTAAAATCATCAGGGTACTTATTAGTCGTAAAGACATATCTACATACCTGACTACAACCACCTCTATTAGAATCTCTATTCGTAGCATAATTACTCATCACACAACGCCCACTAACACTTGTACACATTGCTCCTTGAATAAAACATTCTAATTCCAGATTAGTCTCGTCTTTAATTCTTTTAATATCTTCTTGGGAAGCTTCTCTGGCTAAAACCACTCTTTTAGCGCCTAAATTCTTATAAAATAAAGCCGTCTCATAATTAGAAGTAGAAGCCTGAGTCGAAATATGTAACTCCATCTTTAAGTTTAATTTCTTATGTAAAGCCATAATATAAATATCACTAACAATAATACCATCAACACCAATAGTATCTAAGGCTTTTAAGTAGTCACTAAGTCCTTCGGTATCTTTATTATGAGGAACAATATTAACCGTCACATAAACTTTTTTGCCAAGATTATGGGCATATAAAACACCTTCCTGCAAGTCTTCTAAACTAAAATTCTTCGCATTAGCGCGTAATGAGTAGTCTCTTCCTCCCACATAAACGGCATCAGCTCCATATAAAAGCGCTATTTTTAATTTTTCTAAATCCCCAGCGGGCGCTAATAACTCAATCATTTTAAGTCTCCAATCTTAAATACGGTAGCTCGTCTTAGAAAGCCATCATCGCTATTAGTAATCTCTTTTCCTCGTAAAAAGGCCAAAGTAGTCTCTAAAGGAATAAAAGAGGTATTTAAATAGTAATAATAAACATTAGGTAAATCTAAAACATCTAAAGTAGCAATATGATTAGATAAAGCTACCGTTCCGGCTTCATCTTGATATAAATGAAATTTAACTTGTCCCACCTTATCTTCGATATCTAAAGTATTGGTTAAGGGCAAGTGATAATGAGTCTCATAGTTAGTCACTAAACTTCTTTTAGAATACATAACTTGATTATACCCAAATAGATGTAAAACCACCGGTTTATGGACATTCTTAGTAATTTCTTCTAATTCTTCTTTAGTTAATTCATTTGAAACAAAAACGCTATCAACATAGTTTAACCATTCATTAATGGAATTATAATTACAATTGAAATGATTAATAAAGAGAATTATCTCTTTCTTTAGAGCTTTTAAAGGTCTTATAAGTCCAATATCTTCAATGACAAAACCTTTTACATCTATAGCGGGTAATATATCTTCTAGATTATCTATTTCTTTATTATCTAAGACTTTATTAATTAAACAATATTTAGTCTCGTTAATACTATTAATCTTGGAAACACTATAAGTATTTGGATACCCTACGGTATAGTCCTTAAGAGGTAAAAGGAAGGAATTTATTCCCTCTTTCTTATAGATTTCAATTTCTTTTAGATTATTTAAACTAACTAAGAATTTATTCTTCATTTTTCCGTCTACTAACACTAATACCATCTCCAATATTTAAAAATTCCGTAGTAAACTCCTCATTATTCTTTAAAAATTCAATATAAGTTTCGATTTTACTAACTAATTGACGTAAATTTTTACTTTCAATAGTCTGGCTTTTTCCTACATAACCATGGAAGTTAATATTATCTGTGATAATAACGCCTCCTTTATTTAAGAAGTACTTATATTTTTCAAAAAATTTCGTATATTGACCTTTAGCAGCATCAATAAAGATAAGGTCATAAGAAACCCCTGTCAAATTGACATCTAAGGCATCTTGATAAACAACATTAATCTTCTTATCAAGACCACATTTTTTGATATTCTTTAGACATTCCATATAACGAGTCTCATCCCGTTCAATGGTCGTAACGGTTGTATTTACGTTACTAGAGGCCATTAAAATAGCCGAATAGCCAATGGCACTACCAATCTCTAAGATATTTTTAATATTATGTTCTTTAATATATTTCATTATATAACAAATTGATTCTTTTTCAATTATGGGAACATTATTTTCTTTTGCATATTTTTCTATTTCTTGTATTTGTTCTTTCATTTTTATCACACCTTTTAATTATAAGTATACCATAAGTTTTTATTTTTCAAATCAGTTATTATGGCATTAAATTCACTATCCGTTTTAGCATAGTAAGTATTTTTATTTTTATCAGCAACAAAATAGTAGTACTCCGTGGTCTCAGGGTTAATTGTTGCTTTTAGACTTTCTAAGCCACTGGCACAGATAGGACCCACAGGAAGTCCTTTAACACAAGTAGATCTTGTATTATAAGGATTACATTTATTATATTCTTCAAGAGTTAACTCACTAGAGAAATCTTTCTTGAAAGCATAATAAGTCGTTACATCACTACCTAAAGTCCAACCGGATTTTAAACGGTTATAAAAGACACTAGCAACCTTACTACGAGACCTATCATCTACCCCTTCTAACTCCACTATAGAAGCTAAAGTTAAGATTTCATGCGGAGTATATCCACTATTTAAAATAATATCTTTATAAGGCTCTAACTTAGTATTTAAGCCTTCAATTAAAGTTAATATTATCTCTTTAATGGTAGCATCTTTCTTAAAGTTATAAGTATCAGGAAAAATATACCCTTCTAAAGGATAATAAATATCTTTATTAAGAATTTCATCAGTAATAAACCAATACTTATCTATTAATTCTTTTAAAAATTCTTTATCATTTAAGACATCATTAATCTCGGAAGCCGGATAAGAAAAATTCTTCGTAATTAGATTAACATAATAACTTAGTCTTTTCCCTTCAATAAAAGTAATGGTAATCTCATCATCTAAGACTTTCCCAGTCGTAAATTTATTTAAAATAGTCTTTAAATCCATATCTTTACTAAGAATATAAGTTCCTGCTTGAATATTAGTTATCTGATGCGTTTTCATATAAATCTTAGCTATCAAACTACTCTTAATAAGTCCTTGTGCTTCTAAAGAATTTAAAACCTCATTAGAAGTAGTCTTATAAGGAATATCAAAAGTAATTAGGGTACTATCTTTTTTATTAACCGGTCTTAAAAGACTAGCATAAATACTAAGAGGAAGACCAATAATAAGAATTAAAATTATTATAATAATAGTTATAATCTTTAGTTTTTTCTTAGACATGTTGTTCTTCTTCCAACTTCTTTTGAATTGATTCTAAAACATTGAAAATTAAATTCCATTCTTTTTCGGTTTCAATCGGATAAAGATTATTGTCTTTACCGGTACTATCATAGATAGAGGCATAAACTTTTTCTTTACCGTCTTTATCTTTTTCATGATCAGTATAGACAATGTAACTTTTCTTAGTTTCATCACTTTCAAAAGTAAATAATGGGTCAAATTCTTTTTCTTCCCCTGCATCATTTATTAATCTAATTTTATTATTTTTCATTATTATTCCTTTTCTTTAAATAAGTATCAAGTATAATCATCGCCGCTGTGACATCTATAATTTCTTTTCTTTTCTTTCTTGACATATCATTAGTAAGCAGGATATTATTAGCTTCCACCGTACTTAATCTTTCATCAATCAAAGTAATCGGAACCTCGACATAATTCTTTAAAACCTTTAAGAATTTCATAGTTCGCTCGGTAGCAAAGCCACAAGTATTATTCATATTTTTAGGAAACCCTAACGCTATAGAATCAACCTGTTCTTTTAAAACGATTTTTTTAATCTCAGAAGCTAAATAATCATAGTTTTCATCTTGATATTTTAAAAGAGTATAAGGACCCGCTATTAATCCGGTTCTAGAGATTGCTACTCCTAAGGTTCTCGTGCCAAGATCAAGACCAATTGCACTCATTTCTTACTCCTTTTTTTTCTCATTATTTACTTTATAATCATAAAGTCGTTGTTTCGTAATTTTAATCTTATTTGCTTGATAAAGAAAATAAATGCCAAAGACAAATAAAGCTAAAGTTACTAAATACATATACCATTTTTCTTTTTGATAGATATTAAATACTAAGTAAATGAGTCCTAAAGCAAGACATAAAATTCCTTCAATCTTAATTTTTTTTACTTGATGTTTAATAAATTTTCCTTCTTCGGTTTGAAAATAATCTTTTTCTTTTTTCACAAAATCACCGGTCTTATTATAACATAGGAAACTTGGGTTTTAAAGTCCAACTTGTCCTTACTGTTTTTAAATATCTGATAAATTAAAAAAGCCCACAACACGGGGCTTTGATTGTCAATTGGTGACCTGTACGGGATTTGAACCCATGTATGTATGCGTGAAAGGCATATGTGTTAACCGCTTCACCAACAGGCCAGTAAAATAAAATGGTGGGCCTGGGGGGACTTGAACCTCCGACCTCACGCTTATCAGGCGTGCGCTCTAACCAGCTGAGCTACAAGCCCATTTTCTTGCTGACTTCTTAATTTTACTAAACTTTAA
>CAKOOW010000060.1 GCA_934098445.1 uncultured Bacilli bacterium | reverse complement strand
ATAAATGGATTAAAGAAGATTTACCCGTTGTTTGTAAGGAAATGAAAAAAGATGATGCCATCAAAAGTGGGGCTGAATGTATGTTTATTGAAAAATATCCCGACATTGTAACTGTTTATGAAATTGGTGATGTATCCCGCGAGTTATGTGGGGGACCTCATGTTAAACATACTGGGGAGATTGGTAAATTTAAAATCAAAAAAGAAGAAGCTTCTAGTGCTGGCGTTCGTCGTATTAAAGCTATCATTGAGTAAAATAAAATTGACAGATAATAAATTTAAGCTTAAAATAACTATATAAATATTTTGGGAAGAGTAATAAATTTAATTCAAGTAGAGAGTTTGCGGCTGGTGAAAGCAAATTGAATTATTTTACGAAAAACAACCAAGCAAAAAATATTTCGTTTTATCGCGTTAAGATTAATTAAGGTAGAAAAAATTTCTATGAAGTAGGATGGCACCGCGTTAGATACGCTCCTACAGATGTAGAAATTTTTTCTTTTTTTAGAAAGTAGGAAAGACATGGAAAAATTATATGTAAATGAATTAAGTAAACATTTGAATGAAAAAATAACCTTTGAAGGCTTTGTTGATACTATTAGAGATAAAAAGTGGGTAATGTTTGTTATTCTTAGAGACTCTAAAGGTAAAGTCCAAATGACTATTGAAAAGAGTGAAGAAAAGAATGCTCATCTTTTAGAGATTATGAGTAATACCACCATTGATTCTGTTATTAAAGTTAAAGGCTTATTGCAAGAAAATCCGGCTGTTAAACTAGGAGGAATGGAATTAATCCCTGAAACTATCGAGGTTTTAAGTAAGGCGGAAGCCCTACCATTTGACTATAACAATTTAGAAGGGGTATCCCTTGATACGAGATTAGACTATCGCTTTCTAGATTTGAGAAATGAAAAGAATATGTTAGTGCGTCAAATTGAATCTTGTATGGTAGGTGCAATGCGTGAATACCTATATAAAGAAGATTTTACAGAAATTCATACCCCTAAATTAATTGGGGCTGCTTCCGAATCCGGTAGCGAAGTCTTCGAGGTTAAATACTTTGACCGTAAGGCTTACTTAGCTCAATCCCCACAGTTTTATAAACAAATGGCTATGGCCGCAGGAATGAGTAAAATCTTTGAAGTAGCACCCGCTTTCCGAGCTGAAAACTCCAATACTAACCGTCATGCTACCGAATTTACTTCTTTTGACTTAGAATTTAGTTATATTGATTCTTATGAAGATGTTATGGATATGGAAGAAAATCTTCTTATTGCCGGTTTAACTAAAGTCAAAGAACGTTTTGGAGATAAGATAAAAGAAGTATTCGGTAAAGAAGTAATTATTCCTACGAAACCTTTTCCAAGAATTAAACTTCAAGATTTATATAATGAATTAAAAGAAAAGTATGGTTTTGTAATTCCTACCGAAGATGTAGGAGACTTAAATGCTGAGGCTGAAAAATTAGCTTATAAGTATGCGATGGAAAAATATAATAGTGAATTCTTATTTATTACGGATTATTCCAAGACTAAGAGAGCATTCTACCATATGCGTAAAAATGATATTCCGCAAGGTTACGACCTAATTTGGCGTGGCTCGGAGATTACAACTGGGGCGCAAAGAGAACATCGTTATGATATCTTAAAAGCACAAGCCAGAGAAAAAGGTTTAGGCGATGATGTTAAATTTTACTTAGAATTTTTCAAATACGGTTGTCCTCCTCATGGTGGCTTTGCCGTTGGTGTTGATCGTTTAACTATGCTTTTACTAGGACTTCCTTCCGTTAAAGAAACACAATTCTTGTTTAGAGGTCCTAATCGTTTAGAACCATAAGAAAGGAAAGATAAAAAATGGATATTAAAGATATAACAAAAGACCTTATTGGAAAGGAAATTACCATTTGTGGATGGGTTAAAAATCATCGTAAACAAGCTACTTTTGGTTTTATTAATCTTTTTGATGGTACTTGTACAAATAGTTTACAAGTCGTATATGATAATACTTTAAAAGACTTTGAAGAAATAGGGCGTATTCATATTGGCTCTTCTATTAAAGTTATTGGTACTGTTAAGAAAAGTGAAGGTAAGGGTCAAGACCTTGATTTAGTAGCTAAAGATGTTATTTTACTTGGTGATTGTCCGGAAGATTATCCTATTCAACCTAAAAGACATACTCTAGAATACTTAAGAAGTGTTGCTTACTTAAGACCACGTACTAATACTTTTCAATCAGTATTTAGAATTAGAAGTGCCGCTGCCCAAAGTATTCATGAGTATTTCCGTAAACATAATTACCTTTATGTACATACGCCTTTAATTACTACCGCCGACTGTGAAGGCTCTGATCAAATGTTTAAGTTAACTACTTTTGACTTAAATAATATTCCTATGAAAGATGGGAAAGCTGATATGTCTAAAGACTTATTTGGGCGTACTGCCTTTATTACTGGGAGTGGGCAACTTCACGGAGAAACTTTTGCTCACGCTTTTAAGAAAATTTATACTTTTGGACCTACTTTTAGAACGGAAAACTCTAATACGAAGACTCATGCTAATGAGTTTTGGATGATTGAACCCGAAATTTGTTTCTGTGACTTAGATGGTCTTATGGATATTGAAGAAGACTTCTTAAAATATATCGTTAATTATATTTTAACTAATTGTCGTGAAGATGTTGAATTTCTTGATAAATTTGTTTCTAAAGGACTAAAAGAAAAGTTAGAGAAATTAGTGACTAGTAAGTTTACTAGAATTGATCATAAAGATGTAATTGATATCTTAAAGAAAGCTCCAGTTAAATGGGAGTTTACACCGGAATATGGGGAAGATATTGCTAAAGAACATGAAAGATATATTACTGAATATTTTGACGGCCCAGTCTTCATCAAAAACTGGCCTAAAGATATTAAAGCTTACTATATGAAAGTTAATAGTGATAACAAGACCGTTGCTGCTGTTGACTTAGAAGTACCAGGTTGTGGTGAATTGATGGGTGGTTCCCAAAGAGAAGAAAACTACGAAAAACTAATTAGTCGTATGGCTGAATTTAATGTCAATAGAGAAGATATTGAATGGTATTTAAACTTAAGAAAATATGGGACTACCATTCATTCTGGTTTTGGCATGGGCTTTGAAAGATTGATTATGTATCTAACAGGAATGGAAAATATCCGTGATGTTATTCCTTATCCTCGTACTCCTGGTTCTTGTGAATATTAGGTATTAAAAAAGATTAGACTTTAAACTCTCTAAAGAGAGTGAGTATCTAATCTTTTTTTTAGTTTAGTTTGATTTCTTGGGGATTGATATACACATTTTTACTATTATTTAAACTAGGTAAGTTCGTGTAATTACCAATCTTTCTAGTGATTATTTGACCTTTTTCCATATCAATAATATTACTAAACTTATTTAAGGTATTTCTACCATATTTTGCTATTAAATTTTCTTTATCACGACTAATATAATAAGTATTTATTTGATTTATTTGGTTATTCTCTAAACAATAATCTAATTTACCTAATTTATTTAAATTATCAGCATTATCTAAAATTAAATTATAGTTTTGAAGCTGAAGAAATATCTCGTCTAAAATCGCATTAGTTATCCCCGAATAGTCTTCATTATTAAATATAAACAAAGCATATGGAGTCTCTAAATTATCTAGGCTAATATCATTTTGACAAAGTAAGTTCAAAATGCTTTCGCTTCCAATGTACAAACTCATTTTTTCCTTAGCAGTCGCAATAATGCCACCTCGAGTATCGATTGGCGCTAAGATCGTTCCGGAAAGATAAGCATAAATACTATTAGTAACGCTAAGACTTTCTAAGTAATTCTTTAACTTATCATAACTTTTTCTTTCGTATTCCATCATTAAAGCATAAACACTACCGAGATTAATTTCTTTCTCCGAGCCATTTTGAAACAAGAGAAGTGTTAATCCTACTAAGTAGTTTGCTGCTGCATTAACCCAGAAACTATCTTCTTTATCATTTTTATTAAATAGCATTTCTCTGTATATTAAAGTAAGTATACGAAGGCTTAAATCTTTCTTATTTTTTTGGTATAAAGAGTAGGGTAGTTCTAGAATATTAAAACCATTGCTCTTTTCTGCTTCCTCTAAGTTAATCACTAAAGTTTTATATCCAGCTTCCTCTAATTCTTTTCCAAAAGTTCTAAAATACTCCTTTTTCTCATCGACTATAATTAAATTTTCTTGATGATTTATCATCTCTTGTACTTTATTAAACATGTAACCAGTCGTTTTTCCACTACCAGTTTTGCCATGTATCAACGTATTTTCCATATTACCTCAATCTTTCTAGTTTCTTTGGTTCTTCTTTGATATGACCATTTAAAATTATTTTTTTATCTCTTATATGATTTCTTAGATAATCTAGTTTTTTTATGCGTTCATCTAATCTTTCTTGTTCTCTTAGAAGTGTCTCTTTTTTCTTAAGCATAATTTCATCACTATAATTATCTTTATTTTTTTTAATTTCTTCTAAACTAAAACCAGCTTCTTTTAAAGCTAAGATGATTTCTAAATCTTCTTTTTGTTTATCACCATAATACCGATAGCCACTAAATAAGTCAATTTCTTCTGGTTTTAAAAGATTTATTTCATCATAATACCGTAAAGTTTTTACGGGAATGTTGGTTAGTTTAGCAAATTCACCTATCTTATATAACATATTAAAATTATTAAAATACCCCAAGAATTAGGCCTAGGATAATTAAAATTAATAGCAAAAGGAAATAAAGACTTACGGGAATACCATTGTCATACTCCTTACCATCTTCAATAATTCTTTTTACTTTATCACTGTTTCTTTTCTTATCACTCTTAAAATTTGGACAAGAACTGCATCCATAAACATAATCCTTAAGATATTCACAATAATATTTTTTGCCACCACCATTTCCAACTTTTTCATACTTTTCCTTTAAAAAAACACATTGCCCACACATGAAAACTTCCCCTTTCGGGTATTAGGTTATCATTCCAGTTAACTGGAGAGTCAATGCTTTTTTTTGCTTTTAAACTTACTTTATTGCATCTTTTAAAAGTTCATAAGCTTGTTCTTGACTAATTGTACATGGTTTAATATGAAAATTAGGTAATAAATGCATATGATAATGCTTGATTGCTTGACTAGTTCCATAATTTACGCGAGTACTAATGGCTTTAGCCCTAGCTTTATCCATAAGAATAGGAATTAATTTCTTGGCTACCTCATTAATATGAAGTAAAGTTTCCTCATCAATCGTCATTAAATCATCAAAGTGTTTCTTAGGAATAATAAGAGTATGACAATCACTATCAGGATATAAATCTAAAATAGCAATAACTTTTTCATCCTCATATATCTTTTTACAAGGGACTTCTCCTTGTATCATTTTACAAAATAAACATTCCATAATTATGCCTCCATGTTAAGTGTATCATCTTTTCAAAGAAAAATCATTATTCTTCCAAACATTTCTCTTTTTGTCAATTAAAAAAGGGCTTTAAACCCATTATTTTAAGTAGTCAGTATCAACTTTATTAACTTCTTTATCGACTTCTTCATCATCCGTAAGTTCAACATAATCATCATCTAAATCTTCAACCGGAACCTTTATCTTAGTATCCCCAACAATTTCTATACCTAGTTCTTTATTAATATTTAAATTGACAATACCATCTTTAATACTAACATCACTTACCGTCGGTTGTTGAATGCTTTTTACTATAACTTCATTGGAACTTGATACATCATCGACATTTAAACGCATCGTATCGGAATAATTAAATTTCTGGGTACTAACCGCAGTCTTACTATCATTATCGTAAGAATACCATACATTTACATCAAAACTTCCGGATACTAATACTTTATTTCCGAGATTAGTGCCATTAAAAGTATGGTTAATAACCCAACAACCTAAAATGGTATTAGGAACTTCTTCCGTTTCTAAAGTATATTTATTGGTACTATTTTTCTTTCCCTTAGCAATAACGGCCTTGGTAACAATTTCTTTATAATTCATAAAATATCACCCTTCTAAAATAATCTATGCTTATCTTGCTAATTAATGACTACTAGGTAATTAGTTTTTGGAAAAACCAGCTAATTCCTTGACAAGAAGAAGAAAAAAAGCGTATACTAAATTCCTACTGCAAGATGGGAGATTATTATGGAGACTACTTATTATTTAAAGAAAGCTATTAACTTATATAAAGATAGAAATTATGAAGAAGCATTTTTACTATTTAAGAATATTATAAAAAGATATTATAAGTATTCAGATATTTCTAAGAGGGAGTATTTAGAGAGTAATATGTACTTAGGAAAAATTATTCTAAGAGATAAGACTAAGAC
>CAKOOW010000059.1 GCA_934098445.1 uncultured Bacilli bacterium | reverse complement strand
GTATAAGAATTTACATAAACCCATACCTTATAACACATTTTCACATTCATAGAGTTAAAAACTCTATGAAAACAGTAGGTGAATACTGGGTTTAAAGCTTATTTGACTATAATTTTGACTAGAATAGAATTAATTATCTTAAGATTATATATCTATTGGAAACTAGTATTCACCTAGAATTTTAGCCTAATATGTTGACTAGAAAGTTGACTAGAAAAAAATAATTATTCTGCTATTTTAGAGTTTAAAACGTCCCTTTGTTATGCTAAAATTAGAGTATAAGTTAAAAATAGTAGCCGAAAATTCGCTTTCATAGAGTTTTTAACTCTATGAAAATATATCTTAAATAATATATTATCCCCCTCTAATTAGAATCTATACTCTTCTCTAAATACCCATTAAACATCTCAGGAACTCTCCCCATAATCATCTTCGAAGCTAATAATATCTCATATTCATTATCTACCCTATCATCTAAAGAAAAATATACGACATTAGAAGTAAACTTAACCCTAAGATATACCTCTATTAAAGCATTATTAAGTCCATAATTAGTAACTTTACTCTTTATACCAGTTAATATATTACTATTAAGTTCTAATCTAATAGGAATCCTATATCCTAGATTATTAATAAGTATATTATTACTAATAAGTCCTATTGGATATCTAAGTACTATATAATTCTTTTTATTCTTAGCATACATATCTCTATAAGTACTATTACTATTCTTAAGATTATTAACAATTTTATTTAGAAGTATATAACTCTTAGAAGTATTTATATCTATATTAACTATCTCTTCCTTACTATTCTTATCTATAGTAATTAACTCCTCTATATAAGAATCCCTTAACTCTTTAGTATCTAAATACTCTTCTATTAGAATATTATCATAATAAGATATATTATTCTTAATGATATTAATCATCTTGGGACTAATCATTAAACCAATCTTATCTATAGAATAAAATACCTCTATGAAAATAATAACTAAATAGATAAATATATAATTCTTAAGAATAACTCTTCTTTTAAACTTTCTCATATTAAAATATATTAAATAATCCAAAAAAGAGAAGAACTATTTAAACATTCCTCTCTAAAAATTAATCCCTAGTCTACTTAATATTCCCAGATCTAACACTCTATCCAAAACAAAAATAGTCCCTAGAATAACCGCTATTATAATAATAAATATAAGAATCTTAACAAATATTTTAGGCTTAGTAGCCTCTTTTAAATCATCAAAATCATCAAAATCCTCTTTTGTAAATATCTGCGTCGTCGTAAGTTCAATACTATCCGTAAATTCACTCGTATCATCCCGATTAACCACTTCCGTAGTATCAAACTCCTCTTTCGTATCCTCTAAGTCTATATCTTCATATTTAGTATCCTCTAAATCTATAGAATCCTTATCTAAAGAAGCCGCTCCAACTACCTTAGTTTCCTCATTATCTCCCTTAAGACTATCTAGTATCCCCGTAGTATCCTCATCCTCTAAATTTATATTAGCCTCAGAATTACTACTTTTAAGAATACTATCATACCCTTCCTGTTCCTTAAGATTAATCGTATCTATAAGCTCAATTAACTTCTTAGAATCACTACTAACTTTACTAGGTCTTTCTATCTCCTTAGAAGTACTCGTATCTTTAATATTTAACCCATCTAATATAGAAGCATTCGTATCATTAAGCTTCTTTAATCTCTCGATTTTATAATCAGTATCATCATTATCCCTAGCTTTATTTAAAGCCATATCTAAATTGTATTCTCTAGTCTCTTCTAAATTAATACTCTCTTTAACACTACTATCTGTATTACGACTATCACTATCTGGATCACGATACTTCTTATCAAGCATACTTTTTAACTTTTCAACATCAATAGTTGAAGTATTATTCTCTAAAAGCTCTTCCTTCTTAGGAAGCTCTACTTCATCAATCTTTGATGCATCTATTCTTTTATAAAGGTTAGCATTCTTTCTAACGCGACTTGGTGTATTATCATTATAAAAATCATTTGTATTCATATCATACCTCTATCACTAACATATTATCATAAAAAGTAATTTTTTGGTATTACTATTTTACTTTTTTATAGATTTTGCTATAATTACTTAGGAGGAATATTTATGAAAAAATTAATAGTTGATGAAAATGTATGTATGGGTTGTGGAATGTGTGCAGCATCAGATCCTGAACACTTTACCATTAATGATAAAGGCTTATCAGAAGTAATAAGCCAAGATAATTTGGATAGCGATACCCTTAAAAGTATTGTTGATAGTTGCCCAGTAAGTGCGATTAAACTAGCTGAAGAAGAAACTAGTACTGAAGAAGTACCCGTAGCAGCCTAAATATTTAAGACTTGTTTTCTTAGGAAAATAGGTCTTTTTCTTTTATCTAATTTTTCCTAAAGAATTAAAATAACTTTTTAGAAATATACTTTTTTATATTTACTTTTCTTTTCCCCATTCCAATACAGCAAAGTAAATCATTTCACTCCGAACTTTTTCGAAAATCCGAAAAAATTCGGAGTGGACATTCAAGATATTACGATAATTTTAACACATTCCAAGAACAATGAATTAGTCTCAAAACATTTTTCATAGGATTTAACCTCCCATATAAATAAGGAAAAATTTCCTAGATGAGTATTATCTTAAGACTATATATAAACACTAAACATATCATTTGGCAAGACTTTTTAAAGTCAAATTAGAAAAAAATAACCCAACTTTATTAAAAGAAAACTCTAAAAATTTTTCCTCTAAAAACTTCGTAACATTCCTTGCATTTTCTTAATAATTTGCTATACTAAATATTGAAAACCAAAAGGTTTGTCGAAAGGAATTATAATACTATGGAATTAAAAGGTAGTAAAACAGAAAAAAACTTACTAGCAGCTTTCGCTGGCGAATCACAAGCTAGAAACAAATATACATTCTATGCTTCTAAAGCTCGTAAAGATGGTTATGAACAATATGCTGAAATCTTTGAAGAGACTGCTAACAATGAAAAAGAACATGCTAAGATGTGGTTTAAAGAATTACATGACGGTAAAATTCCCAGCACTCTTGAAAATTTAGAAGATGCTGCGAACGGTGAAAACTATGAATGGACTGATATGTACCAAGAATTTGCTAAAACTGCTCGTGAAGAAGGTTTTGAAAAACTAGCTAAAAAATTCGAAGCTGTTGCAGAAATCGAACGCCATCACGAAGAAAGATATCGCAAACTAATTGCCAATATCGAAGGCGGAGTAGTATTCTCTAGAGATGATGATAGAATTTGGCAATGTCGTAACTGTGGTCATATTGTCATTGGTAAATATGCTCCTGAAGTATGTCCCGTTTGCAATCATCCGCAAAGTTTCTTCGAAATTAAGAAAGAAAACTACTAAGACCTTAAAACTTCCTCATATGGGAAGTTTTTTTTAGACTATTTCTTTTTTTTAGACATACTCTTTATTAGGAGGCTTCTATGTCTAAGAAATATAATCTTTATCATCTTTTGTTTATTTTTATCTTGGGGAGTTTATTTCATTTTATCTATGCCTGGTCTAATGAAAATTTCTTTATCGGTTTAATAAGTCCCACTAATGAATCTATTTTCTCTCATACTAAACTCTTCATTATACCTACTATCATCTTCTATAGTCTTTTTTACTACCAGAATCAACTAATCTTAAAGAAAGATAAATTCTTTAGTAGTCTTATTATCGATTTAGTTACTAGTATTTCCAGTATGATTCTTATCTACTATTCAATGAGGTATGGTTTTAATATTGAAAGTATAATCTTTGACATCTTCTTATTCTTCTTAAGTATTCTAATTGGTCTAAAAGTAAGTAATCATTATTATAAATACGCTAGAAAAACTAACTCTTATAAGTTATATCTCTTCTTAATTCTTCTCTTTATGATAATTTTCACTCTAAAGCCCTTAAACTACCCCTTCTTCCATTAAAAAAACTAGGTCAGTCCTAGTCTTCTTTTTTCTCTAATTTATTAATAACTGAATTAGTTACTTCGATAGCCTTAAGTCTTAAAGATTCCACAGCATCTTCTAAAACCGGAGTTCCTTTTTCTTTAACATAATCTACTAAATCATTCATTGATTTTTCAATTTCTTTAGCTTTCTTCTTAGCCATCTTGCCGACTTTTTCCATACTTAAGTCATCTAATTCTCTTTTGATTTTTTTGATATTCTTATCAACATACTTCTTAACATCATCAGCATCGATATCTTTTACTTTGTTCATAAAATCATCGAAAGCTTTCTTTAAATCATCTCTAGTTTCTTTACCAGATTTAGGAGCAAGTAATACTCCAAGAGCAGCTCCAGCGGCTAGGCCACCTACTAAAGTAGCAACAGTTTTCTTTTTCATTCTATATCCTCTTTTCTATTTAATATAATTTTATTATACTATATTTTCTTTTTTAGTATATGAAATTTTTGTGAATTTATACATTCAAATAAAAATAGTCTAAAAAATAAAGTAATTCTTAAGATAAATTTCTTATTTTGATAAATTTTAGTCCTTTAATTTACACATTCCAAGAGAAATGCTATAATAAATATATTGAAAGGAATAATACTATGCACTACATCTTAAATTTCTTTGGACATTTACATACGATTAATATGCATCGCTTAAAAGTATTTATTCTTTGCACCAAAGCCGGTATTCCCCTTCAAGGCTTACTCCACGATTTATCTAAATATAGTCCGACCGAGTTCTTTGAAGGTGTTAAGTATTATGCAAACGGTAAATATTCTCCGATTATTAATGCTAAAAAAGACCAAGGCTACTCCAAAGCCTGGCTTCATCATAAAGGAAGAAATAAACATCATCACGAATATTGGTTTGATTATGCAGCTCCCTTAAAAGCTCCCGTTATTCCTTATAAATATACCGTGGAGATGATTTGTGATATGATAGCGGCCTCCAAGACATATCAAGGGAAAAAATACAGCGATATGTCTGCTTACTACTATTGGAACAAAGTTCGGGATAATTCGATGGTTAACCGCAAAATTCAAGGATTTATCACCGAGGTCTTAGAAACTTTAGGAGCCCAAGGTGAAAAATATACCATTAATAAAGAGTATCTAAAAAATACTTATGAAAAATATACCAAGAAAAAAGAAAAGGAAGATAAAAAATGAAGAAAATAGCAAAAAAAATTGGCACTAATACCATCTATTGTGGCAGTAACATCTTTGCCGGCAGCATTAAAGATTATCATTTTCTAATTAAATATGATAATCAATCAAGCGTTTATACTCTAAGCTTTAGTATTGAGATGAATTCTAATATTACGAAATTAACTAATAGTATTAAAAAAGAAGTTAAAGATGCGATTGTCTCTTATAATAATAAAAATCTTAATATTGTAGGTTCGGTCACAAATAAAAAATATTTACCAGAGATGATTAATCCTCTTCTAGAAATTGTAGGAAATTATCTTGAAAAAATTGAGGCTTTAGAAGTATGTCGTCATTGTAAAGAAGCTAAAAAAACTCATTTAGTTGATAATGACTCCGAGATTAGTTTCTTTTGTAATGACTGTTATAAACTTATCGAAAAATCTGCTAACTATAAGAAAGAAAAATATAATAAATCAAAAGAAAATATTTTACTAGGTACGATAGGGGCTATCTTAGGAACCATTCCCGGTATTATCTTATGGATTTTATTTGGTTTTATTGGGATTGAACCTGGTATTGCCGGAATTGCTATTACAATGGGTTCAGCTGTCTTTTATAAAAAATTTGCCCAGAATATTAAACTTCCTGGAATTATTATTTCTACTGTTATTGGTTTATTTATGGTCTTAGTAGCCCATGAAATCAATTGTGCTATCTATATCTATAATCTTTATAAAAGTGATTATATTATTAAGTTAATTGATGCTTATAAGGCTATTCCTTATTACCTAAATACTATAAGTGAATTTCACAAACTATTTAATAACGGTCTTTTAACAGGATATCTTCTATCAATCATTGGCATTTTTACTTCTTATAGTTTACAAAGACAAAATGCTAATACTTATGAAATCAGAAAGATTGGTGAGAAATAATGAAAAAGATAAAAAGTATTCTTATTATATTAAGTATCATTCTTCTAAGTGGCTGCACTCTTCCCCTTCAAAGTACTAACTATCCAGCTTGGAAAACAAAAAATCTAATTAAAAATAAAGATTCCAATAGTGGGTTTATGGGACTATATGTTGGTGATACTGCACATACAACTGATTTTGATATTACGATTACCAGTGCTGAGGAAGTTGATAATAAACTAAATATCATTCTTAAAATTAAAAATACTACTGATACTAAGAAAGCCATAACTAATAAAGATTTCCCTTTAATGTGGAATTTAG
>CAKOOW010000058.1 GCA_934098445.1 uncultured Bacilli bacterium | reverse complement strand
GAATTAAATCCTAACTATGCCGATCTTTATGATTTGAGAAAAGTATTAGCTGATAAAAATCAAAAAATTTATGGATATTATAAAAATAATACCATTTTAGGATTTATTCACCTAACAATTTCTTTTGATGAAGCTGATATTGTTGATATTATCATCCAAAAAGAATTTCGTAATCAAGGATTAGGATCATCCTTGATTAACTATGCTTTATGTACAAATAACCTAAAAAAGTTAAACTTAGAAGTAAGAGAAAATAATATTAATGCCATAAAATTTTATGAAAAATTAGGCTTTGTTAAAGTAAGAACAATTAAAAATTATTATGGTAATGAAAACGCATTTTTTATGATAAAAGTGTTATAATAAAAACCAATTAAAAGAAAAGGAAGTAGACAAAGATGAAAGATGTATTTATTTTAGCAATTGAATCAAGTTGTGATGAAACCAGTGTTGCTATTGTCAAAAACGGCAAGGAAGTAGTGGCTTTAACAATCAATACGCAAATAAAAGTTCATGAAAATTATGGCGGTGTTGTTCCTGAGATTGCCTCCCGTATGCATACTGAAAATATTACCATTGTATTAAATGAAACTTTAAGGAAAGCTAATATGAGCATCAAAGATATTGATGCTGTTGCCGTTACATATGGTCCTGGCTTAATGGGAAGTTTATTAGTCGGCGTTGAAGCCGCTAAAACTATTTCCTTAGTTTATAACAAACCATTAATTGCCGTAAATCACTTAGCTGGTCACATTTATGCTAATAACCTAGAAAACACAATGCAATTTCCTCTTCTTGCTTTAATTATAAGCGGAGGTCATACAGATATTGTTTATATGCCTGAGGATTATAAATTTGAGGTATTAGGAAGTACCTTAGATGATGCGATTGGAGAAGTGTATGATAAAGTTGCTCGAGTTTTAGGCTTAAAATACCCTGGTGGGCCTAATGTAGAGAAAATGGCTTTAAATGGTAAGCCTAGTTATAAATTGCCAATTCCTATGCATGATGATTCGTTTAATATGAGTTTTAGTGGTCTTAAGTCAAGTGTTATTAATTTAGTACATAATGAGACTCAAAGGAATAATGCTATTAATAAAGAAGATTTAGCATGTTCTTTTCAGACTACGGCTACTGATGAATTAGTTCGTAAGTTGGAACTTGCTATTAAGAAGACTAATATAAAGAATGTTATTATTGCCGGTGGCGTTTCAGCTAACATATATATTCGTGAGGAGATTACAAAAATAGCCCAAAAATATGAAGTAAATGTTACTGTTCCCAAATTACTCTACTGTACTGATAATGCAGCAATGATTGGAGCCGCAGCATATCCATTATATTTAAAAAAGAAGTTTGTTGATTTAGATTTGAATGCTAGTCCAAATGAGAATTTATATTAAAACATAAAATTGCGTATTGTAAATAATTGCGTTTTAAGATATACTTATAATAGTACGGAGGTTTCTTATGAAGACTAAGGATATGTTAAAACATACTATCTTATATATATCGATAGCACTAATACTTATAACAACGGCATTCACAGCATCAAGAGCATTCTATTTAGCTAAAATTAATGTAACTGATACTATTAATCCATCGACCGTTACTAACGCGAATTTAGATATTGAATTTTTAACTAGTCAATATATAAACGAACCAAAAATGATGTTAATTAATGATGCTGATAGACAAAACAGTACAGCCTACACTAGTTTTACTATTACTTCAAAATCAACTTCGACTATGACGGCTAATTACACTTTATACTTAACTGATTTTACTATTTCTACTAATTTTATATCAGAAGATTTTAAATGGGAATTAACTAAAAAAGGCGACTCTAGCGAAACTACAATCGCAACTGGTAATTTTAGTAACGCAGTTAGTGGTAAAGACTATACATTAACAACTGATGCTATTACTATTAGTCCCTCTGAGACACAACAATATATCTTTAGAATTTGGTTAAGCTATGCCGATCGAGATCAATCTAATCTCTTAGAAGGCTCTTTTAGTGGTAAGATTGGCTTAACAACAGGTAAAATAACTAAACAATAGGAGTAATTACTTTGCAAAAGATAGGAATAGCATTAGAAGGTGGTGGCTTAAAAGGAAGTTACCAGATAGGAGCTTACTATGCTTTTTTAGCTTGTCATATAAAAATAAATGGTATTGTAGGTACTTCAATCGGCTCTTTTAATGCTTGTTTAATTGCTGCTCATCAAGAAGAAAAATTACTTGAGTTATGGCAGAATATTCATCCCGAGACTCTCATCGATATTAATAAAGAATTAGTAGATTATGTAAATGGTAAAAATACAAGACTTAGTGGTTTTAAAGGTTTAAATAAGACTATTTTAAGTACACTTAAGACTAAAGGATTACAAACAGATAAATTAAAAACTTTAGCCAATAATCTAATTGATAAAGAAAAATTATATAATAGTAAGATTGATTTTGGCTTAGTAACTGTTCGTCTACATGATTTAAGTCCTGTTTATGTTTATAAAAATGATATTCCTAAGGAAAAATTAGTCGATTATTTAATAGCAAGTTGTTCTTTGCCAATTTTTAAATTAACCCCATTAATTGATAAACATATTTATGTCGATGGTGGTTTTTATGATAATTGTCCTGTTAGTATGCTAATCAATCAAGGATACGATAAAATCTATGAAATAAAAATCAATGGTATTGGTCACAATAGGAAATTTAATCATCAAAAATATAATATTACAACCATCAAACCATCCCGGAATATTTGTAAAATTCTAGAGATGAATTATGGTAAAATCGAAGAAAATATTTTGCTTGGCTATTATGATACTTTACGAGTGTTAAAAAATTATGATGGATATAAGTTTACTTTTTATCGTACATCTGAGTGGTATCTTAAACATTTAACCAGAAAAGTAAGTAAAAGATCAATTAATCGGTTAAAAAACTTATTCAAAGTAACAACTATTAGGGAAATAGTGATTAAATCTATAGAATATACTTTAGAAAAAGAAAAGTATAATTACTATGAAATCTATTATCTACCTTCTATTATTAGAAAAATCCAAAAGAATATACCATCAAAGACGAAAAATTTGGTCTATAAATTTATATTAAACTTGAGAATTATTTAAGGCTATATTATAATATTTAACGAAAGAAAAGGAGATTTTATGGGAAGAGCATATGAAGTTAGAAAAGCAAGTATTCAAAAGACTGGTGCGGCTAGAGGAAAAATTTATACCAACTTTGCTAAAGAATTATATTTGGCAGCTAAGGGAAACCCTGATATTGATACAAACATAAAATTAAAAAGATTAGTTGAAAAAGCAAAGAAACAGGAAGTCCCTTCAGATATTATTAAACGCGCTATTGACAAGGCTAAGGGTGCAGGTCAAGAAGATTATCAAACCGTTGTATATGAAGGTTTCGGACCAGGAGCTTCGACTCTAATTATTAAGACTTTAACTGATAATGTCAACCGTACTGTTGGTGAAGTAAGAGCAGCGTTTAATAAAGTTCATAAGAGCTTAGGAGTTAACAATTCGGTATCATATAATTATGATTATCTTAATGTTGTATCTTTTCATACAGACAAAGAAGAAGAAATTTTAATGGCTCTTTTAGAAGCTGGTATTGAACCTGTTGATGAAAATTATGAAGATGGTCTTATGACTGTTTCTGTTAACCCAACTGATCAACATCGCTTGAAAGATGTTATTGAAAGCATTATTCCCAATGTCGATTATGAATTTGATGAAATCGGTTGGTTTGCTAAAGAAGAAGTAGAGCTTAATGAAGAAGATAAAATATTATTTGAAAGACTATATAATCTTTTAGATGATATTGATGATGTTACTGATATTTATCATAATGTTAAGAACTTCTAGAGTTCTTTTTTCATATATTCTTCACAATAGTATAATAGAATAATCACGGAAAAAGGAGGATGTTTATGAAAATTTTAGTCGTTGATGATGAAGAATTAATTAGAAATGTTATTAAAGAATACTTGATAAATGATTCTTATGAAGTAGATGAAGCCGATAATGGCTTAGAAGCAATTGAAATGGCTAAAAATAATGACTATGATTTAATTGTCATGGATATAATGATGCCAAAGATGGATGGCTATCAGGCTTGTAAAGAAATTAAAAAAATAAAAGATATTCCTTTTATTATGTTGTCAGCTCGTAGTGAAGAGTACGATAAACTTATTGGCTTTGACTTAGGAATTGATGATTATGTTACGAAGCCATTTAGTCCAAAAGAATTAGTGGCACGTATTAAAGCTATTCTAAAAAGAAATAGTGGCACTAACAATACCTATACCTTCGAAGGACTTACAATTAATGACTTGGCGCACGAAGTAAAAGTGGATGGAAAGAGAGTTAATTTAACACCTAAAGAATATGAATTATTAAAATATATGATAACCAATAAGAATATTGCTTTATCAAGGGAACAGCTACTAACCAATATTTGGGGATACGACTTTTTTGGGGATGATCGCACCATCGATACCCATATTAAAACCCTTAGAAATAATCTCGGAAAGTATCGTAAATTCATTGTAACGGTACGAGCTATAGGATATAAATTTGAATATCAAAACTAAGATAGCTAATCTCCGTAATTCTCTTCACTTTAAAACTCTTGAGTATTTAATAGTCTTTTCCATCTCCATTTTACTATTACTCTGGTTTGTCCAAATCATCTTCTTTCGTGTTTACTATGAGAAATATCAAATTAGTTATATGAATGAATTGGTTGAACAGGTTAAAAACATAGATAATTCCAGTATATTAAGTTCTATTGATGACATTTCTTTAGATAATAATATCTGTTTAGAATATGTGGATAACTGGGGTAATAAGTATTACTTTAATAATAAGACTACCTCTTGTCTTTTGGGAAAAAATAAAAATATTGATAAAGAATTAGTTAAGATAAAACAATCCCAAGAAGAAATATATTTTGAAAAAATCTTAAACCCACTTAATAACAGTACCTCTCTTTTGTATGGTATTAAGAAAAATAATGGTTATGTGTTCTTATTTACTTCCCTAGAAGATATTGGTACTACAACTTCTTTACTTAAAAGTCAATTGATTTATTTAACTCTTTTAACAATTTTACTTTCGATTGTGATTGCGATGTTTTTGTCTCGAAGAATTGCTAAACCTATCAGTGATATGACTAAAAAAGCGACCAAACTAGCTGATGGTAATTATAATTTAGTCTTTGAAAACACTGGTATTAATGAACTTGATGAATTAGCAAACTCCTTAAATTACTTAGAACAAGAAGTATCTAAAACTGATACTTATCGTCGGGACTTAATGGCTAATGTTTCTCATGATTTAAAAACTCCTTTAACGATGATTAAGGCTTATGCTGAGATGATAAAAGATATAACTATTAATGATAAGGAAAAGACTATTAAGAATTTAGATGTCATTATTGAAGAAACTGAACGTTTGAATATTTTAGTTAATGATATTCTAGAACTTAGTAAACTTCAAAATAATCAGGATAATCTTGATATTGAAGAATTTGATATTGTTTTACTCATCAAAGATATTCTTCGTAGATATGAAATTATTAAAGAGACAGAGAACTATAATTTAATTCTTGAAAGTCCAGAGAGTATTATAGTTAAAGCTGATAAGAAACGGATTAGTCAGGTTATTTATAATCTTATTAATAATGCTGTTAACTATACTGGTGATGATTTAAAAGTAATTGTTAGACTGACTGAAGAAAGTAAAGATTGCCTAGTAGAAATAATTGATACGGGGAAAGGAATTGATGAAGAAGATCTTCAAAATATTTGGAACCGTTACTATAAACAAGAAAAAAACCATAAACGAAATGTCATTGGGACAGGTTTAGGTTTATCGATAGTTAAAAATATCTTAGAGCAGCATCACTTTGATTACGGGGTAAAGAGTATTAAAAATTATGGTACTACTTTCTATTTTAAAATAAAAAAATAACTTTCACCAGTTTTTCACATATTTTTCATAATTAATTGGTACTATGTAAATGTGAAAGGAAGTTTGATATAGAAAATAGAAAAAGGTAATTAAAAGATGTAAAAAATTTAATTATTATATAATTTAGTATCTTAAAGATACAAAGATAGGCTAGAAAAGCCGAATCAAACGCTTGTGGACATTAATAGATATATTGAATATTAGTGGTAGAAGCAAGAAATCATAATATATATTATGATAATTCATATATAAACCCTATACAATTAAGATAACATATAAACAATAAACTCACACTTTTTAAGAAAGGTAACTCCTTTCTTATTTTTTTGCTACGTTGAATCAATCTAAAGTGCACAATTAAGTGCAATTGGATACAAAAAGTGTGTTTTCAAAAGAAAATGCACTTTTT
>CAKOOW010000057.1 GCA_934098445.1 uncultured Bacilli bacterium | reverse complement strand
CAGCTAGTGCAACTCTAGAATTAGAAGGTACTTCTAGAACTAAGTATAAAAATATTGTAGTAAGTCCTAATACCGAAACTAAATATTACTTAGTAGTAGAATATCTAAATAAGACTGATATTGATCAATCTAGTCAGATGGGTAAGTCTTTTAGTATTGATATTGGTATAGGAGAAAAAATAGAACCTCCAAAGTTTGTAGAGACTATTGCTAATTTAGCTAAGACTGATACTGTTAATTTAGCTACTGACGATCCGGATAATAATGTTAGATATATTGGAAAAAATCCAAGTAACTATGTCTATTTTAACTGTAGTGATTATACTAATCCCACAGCTGATACATGTGAATTATGGCGTATTATTGGAGTATTCAATAATGTAACTAAGAGTGATGGTTCAAAAGAAAATCTGGTTAAGATTATAAGAGCTGACTCTTTGGGCAATTATTCTTGGGATTATAAAAAAAAGGGAGTTGGAACTTCAACTACTGATTGGGGTTCGAATGACTGGAGTGATTCTCAGTTAATGATGATGTTAAATCCTACTAGCTATTTAAAATCAGGATATACTAATTCCAGTGATATAATTTCTTCTGGAAGTCAACAATTATATAGTAAAATGGGTTCTTATTATAATGGTACTAAAGGGTGTAAACCAACAGCAGTAGCAAGTGGTGCCTCATTTAGTTGTACTGAAGTAGATTTTACCTCAACAGGCTTAAAAAATGATACAACCAGAAATGCCATTGAAGAAGTTGTATGGAATTTAGGCAGCACAAGTGATTATGAGTCAGCAAGCAATGGACTAGCAAGCCATTGGTATGGTTATGAAAGAGGCACAACCGTATATACGGGTAGACCAACTGCTTGGACAGGTAAAATTGGTTTAATATACCTAAGTGATTATGGTTATGCTACCAGTGGAGGAACAACTAAAGATAGAGCAGCTTGTTTAGCTAAAGAATTTTATAATTGGCATTTATCTGATTTTAGTGATTGTAAAGGAAATGATTATTTATACAACTCAAGTAATGTACAATGGACATTGGTGCCTCATTCGGCTTTTGCTTCCGGTGTGTTCTATGTAAGCACGGATGGCTCTGTTGGCAGCAGCCTTGCTAACGTTACTTATGTGGTGCGCCCGGCTATTTTTCTTAAATCTAATATTACAGTAAAATCAGGAACAGGTTCTGAAAACGATCCGTATCAATTGAAAATTAATTAATATTATTAGTAAAGGATTTAGTTTATGAAAGATAAGTTAAATAATAAGAATATAATAATTATTGTAATAGTATTATTACTAATATTAGGTATTGGTTTTTCCTATGCTTGGTGGCGATATACAGTAATTCAGGATAAGACTAATGTAGGAGTAAGTAAGTGCTTTTCTTTAGAGCTTGCTAATCAAGCCAATGAAATAAACTTAACTAATATGTATCCAATTACAGATGAAGAAGGGCGTAAACTTACTCCTTATACCTTTACTTTAAAGAATACTTGTAGTGTATCGGCTAAGTATAGTCTTAATATGGAGATGTTAGAAGGTACTACTTTAAATAGTAATTATTTAGCAGTATTAGTTAATAATAAAGATATTAAGTTATTAAGTAGTTATAATACTGCTACAACCGTAATAGATGGTAGTACAGAATCGAGAACTCTTGATACGGGGACTTTGGCTCCTAATGGAAGTAAAGATTATAGCATATCTATCTGGATGGATAAAAGTGTTACTTTAAGTGATGATGCTCAAAATAAAGTATTTAAGTCTAAAGTAGTGGTAGATGCTGTTCCAACCGAAACAGCTATGGATAAGATAATTACCTCTGTTGATACTACTGGTAAGTGTCCAAGTGTTAATGCAGATGGTTCGGTAAATGTAACAGCAGTAGAAACCACTAATGGTTATTTATGTAAGGCTAAAGATGCTTATGGTGATTCATATTATTATCGTGGTAATGTAACTAATAATTATGTGAAGTTTGGTACATGGCCTAGTGATACACCGACATTAGTTGTTGATGAATATGGTGACCAATATGATTCTTTAGAAGAGTGTACTAATGGTGGTGGTACTTGTACTGAGATAGCTCGTGCTGGTAAAGATATGTACTGGCGTATCGTACGAATTAATGGTGATGGTACTGTTCGTGTTATTTATGATGGTACAAGTGCCCATGCCAATGGTGAAGACAGTGCAGATAGACAAATAGGTACTAGTGCTTTTAATAGTAGTTATAATGATAATGCCTATGTTGGTTATATGTATGGTAATCGTGATGCCATAGTAGAATCGTCTGAGTATTACTCATCATACGATTTTACAAATACAGATACGTTTTATATTTCAAAAGAGTATACGTTTGATGAGAATACAAAACTATTTACTTTGAAAAATCCAATTCAAGTACTTGGCAGTAATCTTACTACATATTACATTGGATATTATTATGCTAGTTATACTCCAACTAGTGTACCTTCTAGTGTAGATAGACTATATAAAATAATGGGTGTAACTGCTGGTAGTTCTAGTGCTAACATAAAATATGGTTATGTCAGTTATGGAACTTCCAGTAAAGAAGTAGCCCAGACTAATACCAATGATTCAACAATTAAGTCTTACATAGATAATTGGTATAAAACAAATATAGTTGGTACAACTAATGAACAATATTTAGTTGATAATGTATTCTGCAATGATCGTTCAATAAGTACGTATACCACAAGTTCAAATACAAAATTGGGTTATGGAACAAATGACACCGCATATCGTTGGTATTATGGACCATGGTCGAGTGGTGGCTATAATTCTAGTATGAGATTAATGTGTCCCCAAAAGAATGATGCCTTTACGGTAAGTGATACTACAAATGGTAATGGAGCTCTAACGTATCCAGTCGGTCTTTTAAGTACAGATGAAATTGTACTAGCCGGTGGGTGGGAAGCTGACAATAGTGGTTATTATCTATACTCGGGGAAGTATTGGTGGGCTTCCTCGCCGGTCCAATTAGGAGGTAATTACGCTCGCGTGCATGTCGTGCCTTCGGATGGCAGTGCGAACTACTACAGCTACCACGTGGGCAACATCCTCGGGGTTCGACCTGTCTTAAATTTATCACCAGAAGTATTAAAATTGGGTGATGGAAGTATGAATAATCCATATCACATAGAGTAAACTTATGAGTAAAGAGACCAATAAATATTTATACCCCATTACTTAGAATATAACTAATAGAAATAAACTCTCTATTAGTTTTTATTTGGTATAATACTTCTTAAAGAAAAGAGAGAACTATGGGAAAAGTTAGTAATATATTATATATGATTGATTTACTTAATACAGGGAATATCTATACGATAAAGGAGTTATCTAAAGAGATAGGAGTATCTGAAAGAATGATAAGATACTATAGAGAAGAGATATCGAAGAATGGGATTGCTATAGAGTCTTTTAAAGGTCCGGGGGGAGGATATTTTCTAATAGATAGATTAAAGAATTATATTAATATAAATAAATATGATATAAAATTATTAGAAAATATCCTTGATATCTTAAGAAAAGATAACTATAGATACTTAGATAAGTATGAAGAATTTTTAGATAAAATTAAGAAGATGAGAACTATTAGTGAAGAAAAGAGTAAATATATTACTAATATTAATCTAAAGAAACCTGATAATATTTTATCTTTAATAAAAGATACTATTATAAGAGAAGATAAACTTAAGATTATTTATTTAGATATAGATGGTAGTAGATTGATAAGAACTATTCATCCTTTAGAGTTATTTAAGTATCATGAAGAGTATTATGTAACGGCTTTCTGTGAATTAAGAAATGACATTAGACACTTTGAACTTAAAAGAATAGAAAGTATAATAGAGACATAATATTTCCATTCTATAAAGTATAATCACTATAGGTGATATATATGAGGATTGTTAGTATAGGTGATTTAGGATTAGATTATTACTATAAGAATAGTAAACTCTTAGGAGTTATGGGAGGAGTAACACATACGAATATTATTGCTAATTTGACTAAGTTAGGTTTTAAGACTAGTACTTATTCAGTAGGAGGTAATGATATTCAAGGACAAGTAGCACTTAATTCTTTAAAAATTTTGGGAGTGGATACTAGTAATATCAAGTTAATAGAGAATACTAAGACTAGGTGTTTTCATATTAATTATCTAAATGATGAATTTACTTCGAAGAAGAGGTGTCCTCTTTGTAATAATAAATATTATTACGAAGAGAGTTTAATTAATCCTATAGAGATAATAAGTAACTTAGAGAAAGAAGATATCTTAGTATTTGATAATCTTAATAAGAAGAATCAAGAGATTATAGATAATACTAATAATAAGAAAATCTTAGACTTAGGACAGTATTATGAATTAGAAAGTCTTGAGGATGATATTCTTCTAAAGAAGATAAGAAGAAACTTTATAATAATAAATTTTAATGAAAGGGTAGTTAAGTATCTTTTAGAAAGGTTTAATCTTCAAGATGAGTTAGATTTATATAGACTATTAGAGATTAAGTTTATCTCTATTACTTATGGTTCCAGGGGATGTTGTTTTCTTTATGATAATAAGATATATAAATATCTAGGAGAAAAATTAGATAAGATTGTAGATACTAATGGGGCTGGAGATGCTTTTATTTCTAGTATTATTAAAGATTATTTAGATAATAATTGTTCTTTTGATAATGTTAAATTTGATGAATGGTATAATAATACGAAGAAGTTAACTAAAGAAGTTATAGAGACTATGGGAGCTAGGGGACATATATATCCTTTAGAAAGTGTTAAGTTAGTAGATAATAAATGTTCTTGTGAGGAGTTTATTTTAAGGAAGAGAAAACCAATAAAGAGATGTAATCTTAATATAAATAATCTTAAAATAAGAGTTAGTAATGCTCTTAAGAGTAAGGTATTTACTAATCTAGAAGAGATAAGGTTTTCTAGAGATGATAAAGTTTTATTTATAGGAACAGGAGGTTCTTATGTTGGGGCTTATTTTAGTAGTAAGATTATTAACTTAGTATATGGTTGTTCTTGTTTAGCTTTATATCCAAGAGATGTTTTATATCATAATAATAAATATATTTCGAAAGTATTTTTATTTAGTTATTCCGGGAGTACTAATGATTCTTTAGAAAGTGTTAAAGAAATAGATAGTTCTCTTAAGTATGTTATTACTAAAGGAAAAATAAGTGATGTGGCTTCTAAGAGTGGAATAAATAAAAGAAATATTTTATCTTATAGAAGTAGTACTAATAAAGGAAAAGAAAGGGGATTCTTAGCTTTTGAGGGTGCCTTAGTACCTTGTGCTATTATGTTAAAAGAATATTATAAATATATAGATAGTAGTATTAATATAGATAAGTTTATCTTGGATAGTCTTAAGTATTGGCAAGGTAAGATGGGATATCTAATTACTAAGGATTATGCTTATAGATTAAAAGGTAAGGGAATAGTAAATATCTTTAGAGGAGATAATTCTAATAGTGGGGCTTATGATTTAGAAAGTAAGTTAGTAGAATCTGGAGTAGTTAGTTGTACTATACATGAAAAGAAAAACTTTTCTCATGGAAGATTTATTAATTATGAGAATCTTAATAATTCTTATAGTATTTATTTTAAAGAGAATAATAATAGTCCATATGAAGATAAATTACTTAATTATCTAGGAGATAATACTATTGTAATTAAGAGTAAGTATACTAATCTTTTAGCAGAATTTGATTTATTAGTAGCTAGTCAATATGTAATCTATTATCTAGGAAAATATTGGGATATAGATGTTTCTAAACCTAAGTATAGTGATAAATCCATGGAGTTATATTTTTATAAGGGAGATATTAGATAAAAGCCTTACCGTAAAAAATAATTGAAATTGTCAAAAAATTACGCTGTGGCGTAAAAAATAGTTGAAATTATCAAAAAATTACGCCGTGCCGTAAAAATTTTAATTCATCGAATAAATAAAAAATGTCTATAGTTGTTTTGGGACTTAGACATTTTTTTGATATATGAAATTATGGGAACTTTTATAGTTCTTTTGACGATATTTCATAGAGTTAGAAACTCTATGAAAGCTATTTTTCGGATATTATTTTTACCTTACACTTAAATGATATCATATATATAGGATATTTTAAAGGACATATTTAAAGATAAATAATCTTTTTGTAGTCGAATTTCTAGTCAAGCAATATGCTCTCAAGCTTAGGTGAATACTGGCTTTGAACAAGTTTATTATAGTCAAAAGTTTAATTTTATTCTAGTCAAAATTATGGTCAAATAGGTTATAAACCAAGTATTCACCTATATATTTCATAGAGTTTCTAACTCTATGAATACATAATTAGAGGATATGGATATTATAACTAGAAATGGATTTATTTATGATGAAGAAATTTAATAAAGATAAATACTTAAAGAAATTAAGATTTAAGAAGTATAAG
>CAKOOW010000056.1 GCA_934098445.1 uncultured Bacilli bacterium | reverse complement strand
TAATCTTTCTTTTACTGATAATGATGGGGAGATTTTTGGTCTCTTAGGAGTTAATGGAGCTGGAAAGACTACAACTTTTAGGATGATAATTAACTTATTAGATAAAACAGAAGGAACGATTTTATTAGATGGTAAACCTATAGATTATAGCGTTACGGATAAAATAGGGTTCTTAACCGAAGAACGCAGTCTTCTATTAAAACTTACAGTTTTAGAACAGGCTATCTTTTATGGAACTTTAAAAGGTTTAGATAAGAAAACCATTGAAGAAAGACTGGATAAGCTCTTAGAAAAATTTCATATTAGGGAATATAAAAATCGTAAAATTAAAGAATTGAGTAAAGGCAATCAACAAAAAGTACAGTTTATTACCGCTATCTTGCATGAACCTAAACTTTTGATTTTAGATGAGCCGTTTAGTGGTCTAGATCCCATTAACGTCGAAGAATTTATGAAAACTATTAATGAATTAAAGGAAAAAGGGACAGCCATAATTTTTTCGTCCCACCGCATGGAACACGTAGAATTATTCTGTGATAAATTAGTTATTTTAGTTCATGGCAAGAGCGTTTTACAAGGTAACTTAAAAGATATAAAGAAACAATATCGGAAGAAAAATATTCATTTGCAGGCCGATGGCGATATAAAAAAAATCGAAAAAATACCTGGGGTTTTAGAAGTTGCTAAAGAAATTGGTAATAATGAATACATTATTAAAATCGCAAGTGAAGATGTTATTAGTAAAGTCTTTGCAGTTGTTAAAACTTTAGATAATGTAACAAAATTTAGTGTTGAGGAACCAACCTTAAACGAAATATTTATCAGTAAAGTAGGGGAAGCATATGAAAAATAAAGCGTGGTTTTTGATAAAACAAAGTCTTAAGAAAAAGATGGATACGAAATGGTTTAAAATAGTTAATGTTTTGATTTGTCTTCTTTTAATTGGGGTTATTAATATTGATAAAATTATTAATGTTTTTGGAGGGGATTTTAAAGATACGGTAAATATTTATTTAACGGGGGATAATAATTATTTAGAAGGTTTTAATGCTTACTTTCTAACTAATCAAAAAATTTTAAATGATGAAAGAACTTATGAGATAACATATTCTCCTGATAGTGTTGATACTTTAAAAGAAAAAATCAAAGATACAAATAATATTGTTGTAAATATTAACTTAGATGCTACAGAATATTTAAAAGCTGATATCATTTCTTATAATAAAATAGATACTATTACTTATAATTTGTTAAGCACTAGTTTAACGGGTATGAAAACTAGTATGGCCTTAAATTATAATGGGTTATCTAGTGAAGAAATGGCTAAAATTACTAGTCCAATTAGTATTAATAGAGTGGTTACTAATGAAAAAGAAATAACGGCTAGTGAAGATGCTACCAATATGAGTTTAATAGTTTTCTTGGTACCATTTTTCATGTTAATTGTTTTATTAGTCCAGATGATTGGAGCCGAGATTAATGATGAAAAGACGACGCGGGGAATGGAAATAATTATTTCGAATGTTCCCGCGAAAGTTCACTTTTTAACAAAAATTGCTAGTTCTTCGATATTTGTTATCTTGCAGTCTTTATTATTATTTACTTATAGTATAATAGGAATTTTAATTCATGGAGGCTTGTCTTTCGGAAGTGGTGAGTCAAATATTATCGGTAGTTTAGTAGAATCCTTAAAGGTAAGTGGAACCTTTGATATATTATTAAAAGGAGCACCCATCTTAATAATTATTTTCTTATTATCATTCTTTATCTATGCCTCTTTAGCTGGGGTATTAGCGTCTATGACCACCTCGGCCGAAGACTTCCAACAACTCCAAACTCCCTTAATGATAGTCTTAATGCTAGGATACTATATTGGTATTATGGCCTCAGCTTTCAAAGGTTCTATTTTTATTCGGATAATTAGTTATTTACCATTTCTTTCTTCGATGGTAGCTCCTATCACTTATATTTTAGGAGAAACAAGTTTAATTGATTTAGTAATATCAGCCTTGATTTTATTTATAAGTTGTCTAGTTTTATTTAAATACGGAATTAGAGTTTATAAAGTAGGAATCTTAAATTATTCAAGCAAAGACTTATGGAAGAAAGTCTTCCAATCATTAAAAATAAAGGAGAATGTTTAATGAATAATAAAACTAAAAAAAGAATTGTTATCTTCTTGAGTTTGCTAGCGCTGGGACTTATTATCTATACCGTTTATTATCTTCTAAAGAATAATAGTTCAGAAGAAAATGCTGTTAATATTAATATTGAAGCTAGTGAATCTCATGCTTATCAGATTGATAAAATTCCTATTAAGGACTTAAATATTAAAGTCACCTTAGATACCTTACCAGAGGTTAAAGATGTCATAACAACCCTAGATTATAAGGATTTCACTAATCTCTTTAAGACTTCTAAAAGAAGTATTTTAGTGGTTACTAAGACCGGGTGTTCTTATTGTGAAGCTTTCTTACCTAATTTAAGAGAGTCTTTAACTGATTTAGGAATTAATGCTTACGAGGTAAATATTTCTAATCTTAAGAATAATGAAAATGTTGGCGACTTTATAGCACTTTATGGGACGCCAATTACTTACATTATAGAAAATGGTAATGTTACCCATACCTTTAATGGTCTTACCGATACTAAGACTATATCTGCCTTTTTAGATCTATACTACTTAAGATAGTATAGATTTTTTTGTTTTTATTATTCGCCAGATGATTTACTTTCTACGCATAGTGTGCTATTTTATTAATAGTTAATAATAAAGGAGTTTGACATGAATAAAAAAATAATGAATAAAATATCGGTTGGCTATACCGTAATGTTATCGGTTTTAACTATTGCTTTAGTTGGTCTTACCGCTTTAGGCTCATCCTATGCTTACTGGCGATTAGTAAAAATCCAAACTAATTCTAATAACGCCACCTCGGGCTGTTTTAGCGTTGAGTTAATTAATCAATCCGGAGAAATAAATTTAACTAATGCTTATCCTATAACTGATGAACAAGGAGCCAAATTAACTCCCTTTACTTTTACCCTTCACAATAATTGTACCATCGCGGCCCATTATTATGTAAACTTAGAAAGTTTAAAAGATAGTACTTTAGCTAGTAAATGGATTGCCATCAAAGTAAATGATGAGGCTAAGAAAATCTTAGCTAATTATCCTAGTGCTACTACTAGTATTAAGGATAGTATTGAATCCCATACTCTTAGTGAGGGGACTTTAATGCCCGATGCCTCGGTAGATTATAAGGTATCCTTTTGGATGGATGAGGCTGCTACGACCCTAGATGATGTTATGGAAAAAGTTTTTAAGTCCAAGATAGTAGTAGTATCAGAACCTACTACGGATACTAATTAAATTTATTATGAAGAATTAAACTTTACTTCGACATATTTTTTATCAAGGAAGAATTATACTCATAATAGGTGATGATTTTTGAGAAAATTTTATATATTTAATATTAATAATGAATTTAAAACCCTAACGAGATTTTGTCCTTATAACCTCTTTAAGACTTTCCAAAATATATATCTATTAAATACCAATGATCAAGAGTATGGCATTAATATGTATGAGAAGATGGTAAGTCCCATTAATAAGATTGAACTAAATAACTATTTATTTACCAGTTATCGGAATAATGACCACTATACGAAATTTATGAATACTCATATCTATAATAATTATTATAATGATGAAGAGACTAAACTAAAGATAGGAAATGCCTATCTTATAATGGAAACAACCTCTCCTAAACCCGAATTTTTTAATAAACTAAAGTCTAATCAGAATCTTTTTGCTTGTGATTTTCAAAATCAAGACTATTTTTGGGTCGAAAGTATTGCTTAAAAAATAAAAGTTTAGTAAAATCCTAAATAGGAGATGAAATTATGTTACATGATATTTTGTTAATTTTACTAGGACTCGTAATTGGCTTTATAATTGGTTTTGTAGTAGCGAGAAAACTAATTCAAAAAGAAATGAAAAAGAATCCTCCTATTAATGAAAAGATGATTGAAGTTATGTTTAGTAGTATGGGAAGAAAACCATCCCAAAAACAAATTAAAGAAACTATGCGTCAAATGAATCGTTTTATGTAACGCATAGTTTTTTTCTTGGAAAATAAGATAAACTCTAGACAAATAAAAAAAATAATGATAAGATGCATTCACAAAGAGAAGACTACTTTAAAATAATTAGACTTATCTTCTAGTTTTTGATAAAATAAATAAGAAATGAAGGTGACTACAATGTTTGTAGATGAGATAACAATTAAATTAATAGCTGGTAAAGGAGGAGATGGTTGTACATCTTTTCATCATGAGAAATGTATGCCTAATTTAGGACCAGATGGGGCCAATGGAGGTCATGGTGCTAGTATCATCTTTGAAGTAGATAAGGGACTTCGGACTTTAGTGGATTTAAGATATAATAAAATTATTAAGGGGGAAAAAGGCGAGAATGGTAAAGGCTCTAATCGAACGGGAGCAGATGCCAAAGATGTTATTATTAAAGTTCCTGAAGGAACAACTGTTTATGATGCTAGTACTAATTTAGTTTTAGTTGATTTAATTCATGATAAACAAAGATTTACGGTAGCAGCTGGTGGTCGTGGTGGCCGTGGTAATAAAGCTTTTGCTACACATGAAAATCCAGCTCCTAAGACTAGCGAATATGGCGAACCTGGGGAAGAAAAAACTATTAAGTGTGAGTTAAAAGTCTTAGCAGATGTTGGACTTGTTGGTTTTCCAAGCGTTGGTAAATCGACTCTTTTATCCGTAATCAGTGCTTCTAAACCTAAAATTGCGGCTTATCACTTTACGACTTTAGCCCCCAACTTAGGAGTCGTTAAATTAAAAGATAGTAGAAGTTTTATTATGGCAGATTTACCCGGTTTAATTGAAGGAGCTGCTGAAGGCATCGGCTTAGGACTAAAATTTTTAAGACATGCCGAACGTACTAAAATTATTGCTCATGTCGTTGATATGGGTAGTAGTGAAGGACGCGACCCCATTAGTGATTACCAAATTATTAATACTGAGATTCAAAAATATGGCAAAAAACTAGCTAAAAAGCCGATGGTGGTCCTTGCTAATAAGATGGATTTACCTGGTTCAGAAGATAATTTAGCTAAATTTAAAGAAAAGTATCCGGAGGCAAAGGTTATTCCTATTTCAGCTATGTATCAACAAAATATCGATGAAGCTATAAAAACGCTAATGGACATGGTGGAAGAAGTTTCACCAGAAGAACTTTATGATGAAGAAGATTATGCTTCCCATGTTGTTTATAAATATGAAAATACTAGTCCTTTTACCATTAAAAAAGTTAATGGTATCTGGCAAGTTTCTGGGGATGAAATATCTAAATTATTTAAGATGACTAAATTTACGGAAGATGAATCAATCGCTCGTTTCTCTAGAAAATTAAAAGGAATGGGAGTAGAGGAAGCCTTAATAAATGCGGGGGCTACCTTACAAGATGATGTTGAAATCGAAGGTTATGTGTTTAAATTTAAAGATTAGGAAGTATGTTTAATGAAAAAATTCACAAGAAATTTCATATATTTAATTTTATTTGCTCTTTTGATTTGGGGCTTTATCTACTTAGGTAAAAAAGACTTTAGTAGTACTATTTCGGATGGAGAAAGATTTAGTAAAGAATACCAAACTATTCCCACTGCCAATCCCTTTGTCTATGTTGGTTCGAATAAAGTCTTAAGTATCTTGAATAACGAAACCGGTATTATCTTAGTCGGCTTTTCTAGTAACGCTTGGATGCAAGAATATGTCAAACAACTTTATCCTATTCTAATAGAAAATAATATTACCAAAGTGTATTATTACGATGTTATTGAAGATCGTACTAAAAAGACTAAAAATTTTCGCCAGATTGAAGACTTATTAAGTACTTATTTAAAAATTACCGATATGGGGGCCGAATATTTATTTACGCCTGCTTTAATATTTGTTAAAGATGGCAAGGTTATTAATTATGATGATGAGACTAGTTTAGTATCTTATAATATGAATCCTACTACCTACTGGAATAGTGATGCCATTAGTGCTTTTAAAAATAAGATTAATGTCTATCTAAGTGAGGTTGATTATAATTAATGAAAGAGCATAATTATTTAAGTATTAGTTTATTTATTTTAGTTATTTTTCTCCTTTTAATAGGAGGTAACTTTCTTATTAAGAATAGATATAATTCTCTAAAAGCTAAAAGTCAGCAAGAAATAAGAAGAGATACTTCTAAAGATTATATATATTATACCGATGATAATATTATTTCTTATGCCTTAGACTTAAGTTATCCCACTATTCATCTTAATATTAGTAACGAAGAGGCGATATCTTTAGAGGATAGTCTTAATAAAAGAATGATTAAAGCTAAAGAAAGTATTGTTAAACTAAGTGATGTCTCTATTAATAAAGATGATATTGTCTATGAAATTGGTTCCGAAGATATCTATGAAGCTGATTTTCTTAAGTATAATACTCTTAATGGGGATGATTACTTAACGTTAGAAGTTAGTTATGGTCATCTTAACATTACTAAAGAAGA
>CAKOOW010000055.1 GCA_934098445.1 uncultured Bacilli bacterium | reverse complement strand
CTAATTCAAAAATCATCAACCGTTTATTAACCGTATTTTGAAGATATATTTTAAAATAATTTTTAATAAAAGTAATCTTCTTCTTATTAGGATATGGTCCATCATAAAAATTTCTTATCGTTACAGCACTCTCGATAACCTCCCCTAAACTTAAAGACTCCCTATTACTATGATAAATAAATTCATCATTTTCCACCAGAAAATCCACCATCAGCCAATGATCATTATCTGCTAATCCATCCTGATCTTTAGTCCTCGTAAACTTATAATCAATCTTAGTATTCTTATATTTTAATTGCATACTACCTCTTCCTTTCTAATAAAGTATAACACACTTTTTAATCTAAAAACTGTAACAAAAATGCTAATTTACATTCTGTAACTTATTTAAGGCTTTTACTAATTTTTTTTCCTCCTCAAAAGTATAATCATCTTTATTTATAAGACTAATAGGAATTAAATTTCTTTTTAAAATCTCATTAAAAGCCCATTCTAAAAAACTACCCTTATATCCTAATAATAAATCATACTTATAATATTGATAAGCCTTATCCCCAGAAATATTTAACTCTTTAAGTAAACATAATACTTTTAAATCATCTAAAGAAATATTATTATATTCTCTAGACATAGCCATACTAAAAGGAAGTATAACTAAATAAGACCATTCATATAATCTTATATTTATACTTCCTAATTCTTTATTATAGAAGAAATTCTCCTCATAGTTTTTTCTAATTAATTCTTGATATCTCTTGTCTAATTCTTTAATAGATACTACCTCTTTTAAATTAAATACTCGTAAAGCCTCTTCTAACATAATATCACCAAGACTAGTTTACCAAAGAAAATAATAATCATTTGTCGAAATTTAACAATTTCTCTTGTTTATACTTTTCTTCTAAAGTACTAATATTCGCACAACTCATAAATATTAAAACACTATTCTCATACTTAAGTAAAGGTTTAGTATTATTTTCATCTAAAATATAAGCATTATCTAAGTTCTCAATAATAATCCTAGAAGTAACCCCAGGATAATCCTCCTGTCTTTCTCTATTACAAGATATAGGAGTAACATAGATATCATCCGCTTTTCTTAAAGCCTCTTTAAACCACTCTTTTAAATCATTAGTTCTCGAATAAGTATTAGGTTTAAAGATTGCTACTATTCTTTTACCTGGATACTTAAGTCTCGCCGCCTCAATAGTATTCTCTATCTCTGTTGGATGATGAGCATAATCATCTATTAAGATATTACTACCTACTTTAGTTTCTTTAAATCTTCTTTTTGGAGTCGTAAAATTTTTTAAAACATTCTTTATATTTAAAACATCCTCTTCATATAAAATACCTATCATAATACTTGCCAAACTATCAAGAATCATATGAATACCTGTAAGAGGAATCCTAAAACTACCAAGAAATTTCTTATGATAATAACAATCAAAAGAACTACCCTCTTCATTCATCTTTATATTAATAGCATATAAATCATTAGAAGTCCCTAATCCATAATAATAAACCTTACTCTTTAGATTTAACTTTCTAATATTAGTATCATCCCCGCAAGCTACCACAAGAGAAGCCTTATCTAAGAATATATTAAAAGTCTTAATAATATCATTTATATCTTTATAACACTCGGTATGTTCAAGCTCAATATTAGTAACCACCCCTATATAAGGATGATAACTTAAAAAATGTCTTTGAAATTCACACGACTCAATTACAAATAACTTATTTTTAGGATCAGCATACCCAGAACCATCCCCAATAAAATAATTAGTCCCAATATTAGTATTTAAGATATCACTTATCATAGTCGAAGTAGTAGTCTTTCCATGCGTCCCACATACAGAAATCGTCTGAAACTTCCCCGTTAAGTCTCCTAATAACTCATTATAAGAAATAAATTCAAGTCCTAAAGACTTTAAATAAACTAACTCCGGATGCTCAAGACTAAAAGCTTTCGAATAGGTAACAATAGTATCCTTATCTATAGGATGACCCACTTCATAAAAGATTTTAATATCTCTTTTAATTAATCCCTCTTCAGTAAAAGTATGATTCTTATTATCATCATACCCAGATACTCTATTTCCTAAATCACTTAAAATCTGCGCTAAAGTAGACATTCCACTACCCTTAATCCCCACACAAAAATATTTCATAAAATTATTCCTTTCCAAAAAAAGATGCCCTCCATTAATGGGCATCATCACCAAATATTACCTCTTTATTAACAATATAATATTCCATACCAGAATATAAGGACAAACAAGTTGCTAGTAATACTAAGCCTTTTCCAACCCCAATTCCAAAAAATTCAAAGGGGATATTACTAAATAACACTAAAGTTAAGCCCACCATCATACAAGCTGTTTTAACTTTCCCCGCCATAGAGGCCGCTACTACTTTTCCCTTGTTGCCACTAGCCATTTTAATAGCATCAACAACCGTATCTCTTAAAATAACTACAACCGGTACAACAACGGGAATATTATGATTATAAGCTAAAAGAATTAAAACGCCATTTACTAATACTTTATCCGCAATGGCATCCATCATCTTTCCAAAATCCGTTACCATATTGTATTTTCTTGCAATCTTACCATCTAACATATCTGTTAATGAGGCAATAACAAAGAAAATCCCAGCTAAGATATAATTAAGTTTAATAACAATTTTACCTCCCAAGAGATACTCTGGCCAACTATATCCTAACATATAAACAGGAAATCCTAATAGTAATAAAATTATTATTGATAACACTATTCTTCCTAAAGTTAATTTATTTGGTAAATTCATAATTACCTTCCTTCAATCTGACTAGCCGTTGTGGTTACCATTTTGCCAACAGTAACTTGCTTAACGGACCAAAATATTACCAAAGCCACTAAAGCAATAACAAGTAAATATAAGAAGGCTATACTCTTTTTCTTATAACGATAAGAAGTATCAGTATAAGGACTAGCTATTCTAGACTTAAGCAAAGCTTCTTCCTTATTTTTTTCCATTATCTTTTTTTCTATTTCTTCAACCGGAATTTTACTTGTTTTCTCAAACATAAATTCATTAAATTTATCTACTGTCTTTGTAGGATCAATTCCCAAATATTTTGCATAATCCTTAAGATAATCTTTTAAGATAAAAATATCTTTAAAACAGCCCATATTACCCTCTTCAATATTATAAAGAATAGCGGGCTTAATCTTTAAATCTTCACTTGCTTCCTCTAAGGATACACCATTTTCTTCTCTTGCACCTCTAAGCATCAGGCCTATTCTGTTCAAGATAATTCACTTCCTTTTTTAAATTTAAAAAAATAACTTAGTAAGCCGTGTTCTGTACTAGCTAGCTAGTGACAAATATTTATCTAATCTATACTTACGTATAAACTTTCCTACGCCGTTTTTATTCCTTTGTAGAAACTCTCCTACCAAATTTGGATTTCTTACTCGCGGGGTTTACCACGTTCCACCTACTTCATTTCTAAAGTAACTCGTCTCTTTGGCACTTTATGTCTAATATAACCATTTAAGGTCACCTCGACGCCGTCAGTTAAAAACTGCCTAAGGTTATTAGCCTTAGCAACGAACCCTATAGCCATTCCAGGACTATGTAAGCACGGACTTTCCTCAAGTATAATACTATACCAGCATTTGTCTTTCTAAGTTATTTCTTCTTTAATTATTCACTTTTTCCGTAAACTACTTTTTCTAATTGACTAATTCTTCTTAGAAGGTCAACATTATTAACAGGTTTACTTACCTCTTTATCTTCCGAGGCGATAGTCTCTAAATCTTTTAATTTTCTAATCTCACCACGAAGATTACTATTTTCTTCACTAAGACTAGCCATTTCCTTACGAAGTTTCTTTATTTCTTTATCATAAGCCACATAATCTTTAATAATTATATCTAAGAAAGCATCAACTTCTTGGGGTTTAAACCCTTTAGGTTCAATTGTAAAATCTTTATTAACTATATCTTGGGTAGTTAGAACTATTCTACTGTTATTCATAAAATTCCCTTCCTACAAGCTAATTATATATTATTTTAGAAGTCCTTGTCAAGACTAGCTCTAATCTTATATCTTCGATATCCTTAATCATCTCATTAAAAAAGACATCATTATTCATTAAATTCATCTTATCTTCACCAATATAATTTTAGCAAAAAAACTTTTCTCTAGCACTAAATTCGACAAAAGATGTCAATATTTTATTTGGTCTCTACGACAAATGGACTATTAGACGTCCCTATTCCACCAGTAATTTTAACATCAGCTTTCAAAGAAATAACAGGTCTAACATAATAAGAAGATGTAGCTGAAGTCTGCAAAGATGTCGCATCATTATCGCCATAAGTATATGTTGTTATATAAGGATAATCATATCGAAATGGAGTCATCGTCCAATTCCATATATATGCATGTAAATAATTATTATTATTTGGCTTATCATTAACAATCCCTCCATATAAAGTCTCATCGGCAGTCATCAAACCAATCGGATAGGTTAAAGCATTATTTCCATTTGAATTAGTAACCGTAAATAAATCTCTAGAACTGTTAGTACACTTAAACGTTGGAACTTTATTAGTTATCATTCTATCGTAAGCCGTAAAAGTTATAAAACCTGTATCATTTGAATAAATGCTTCTATCATTACAAAAACCACTGTCACTTAAATAATTAGTGTAATTAGTTAAATTATTTTGATACCATTTATCTATTTGTTCTTTAATATTAGAATTAACCTCATTTTTAAATGCATTATCTAAAGTATCAATATTACTACCATACATATATCCAAGGTAAGCTACATTATCATTATTCAAAGTATATTGTTCTTTAATAATTGCACTTTTATCACCGCTACTATTTGCCGTTTTTCCATTATATAAAAGTCTAATCGTACCGTCTCCATTAATTCTTATAATTTTCCAATAAAAGCCCGCAAAATACACATTATTGTTTAATACATTGCCACGGTAATAATAAGTATCCCCATAATCATCAACATCTTTATATAAACCCTTATCTGATTTATCACTTTCAATTTCTTTTAAAGTATGTGGAATAACATTTAAAGTATAAGTAATACTATCATATTCTTTACCATTCCATACAGTTTTTGTGGATTTCTTAGATGCTCCAACTAATTTATAAATTTTAGTAGCATCTGCATATCCGTAGCTCGTTACAATTTTGCCATCCTTGATTACAATATTTTCTAACCGAGAATAATATTCAGTGCTAGCACTATAATCTATTGTCGTTGGATCAACGTACATTACATCAGAAATGTTGTAACTATTTTTTTCCTCCGAATACGTATATTGCCTACCAAGATATAAAATTGTATCGTTTTCAGTTAAATTACTAGTTGCATCATCAGATTTTATAGAACTTTCCGCCGGTTTAACAATTTCAATAGTTGTTTCTTCTAAAGTCGTCTGTTCATAAGTAATAAATGGTGCTGTCTCGCTAAAGTCCGGTGTTCCTTTAGCCTTTATTTTCTCTATAGCTTTTGCTGGAGTAGTCTGATACTCATTAGCTAAGATGGCATCATGTAAAGTTGTATAACCTTCGCTTACAGGGTCCCAATTACTAGGAACTGCTTTAATTACCACTTTAGCTTTTAATACTTTAGTCTCATTATCTAAATCTTCCATCGTTGTATCATAGTCTATCCAAAGTCTTAATGAATAATCATTACTATCATCTTTAGATAAAGAACCTTTAGCTAATATTCTTGCTTCTACACTTCCATTATTAACGGTCTCTGTAGTTTCATACTCACTTAGTCTTGTAACTGCTTCATTATTAACCATCACATCTATAAACTTGCTATTTAAAGTACTTCCCTTTAAAGATTCTAAACTAACAGTATAACTTAAAAACATATCACAAGTATTTTTAACCGTAAAAGTAAATGGGGTTAACTTCTTACCTTTTTCATTACTAATTGGATAAGCATTCTCTAAGTTTATAGCATTACTCTGATTAGTTAGTTCAATATTAAAGCACTCACTAGTAGTAGCAATCACATTACTAGTATCCTGACTAACACTCATATTCCACATAGAATAAGAAAATCCTATTCCCAGTAAAACTAATAGGCACAAAGATACGCCTATAAAAATAATATTTTTTCTCATAACAAAATCCTTACTGCTCTTATTATTTCCAAATCAACAAAAATAATAACTAAATAAGTGCTAAAACTCTATAAAAAGTTAATTTTCACTTTCATAGAGTTTATAACTTTAAGAAAATGCTAGGTGAATACTGAGCTGAAAGCTCATTTGACCATAATTTTTGACTAGAAATTATTATTCTTTTTGACTAGAAAAGTGCTTGTCAAAGCCAAATAAATACTGGGATTGAGGTAATTTATTTTGACCATAATTTTGACCAGAAAAACATTTATTTATCTCTTTAAAAGAATCATTTTATGTGTTAAAATCGATATATAAAATAAAAATAAGTGCCGTAGATTAGCTTTCATAGAGTTATAAACTCTATGAAAATTTTGTCTTTTAGACCTAATTTTTCTCAAAATAAAAAACAGGGCATTTCATCCTGTTTTTACTTATCAGTTGATCCAAAACCACCAGTACGC
>CAKOOW010000054.1 GCA_934098445.1 uncultured Bacilli bacterium | reverse complement strand
TTTAAATATATCCTTTAAATTACCCTATATATATGATATTATTTAGATATAAGGTAAAAATAATATCCGAAAATTAGCTTTCATAGAGTTTTATACTCTATGAAAATCTATTAAAACAAGACTAGTATACCCAATTTACTAGTCTTTATTCATATAATATTTTAGCATCTCTTTAACATTCTTATATCCAGATCTTTTATTATTCTTATACTCTTCTTCAATAAGATAACTTTCTTTTTAAAGCCTTCTCTAATCTATTATTATCTTTCTTAGTTAAATATTTTATATTTCTTTTATTTATACTCTTCATAATATATTACTTATTATCTTCTTTAGATAATACCCTTTTCCTATATTTAATTACTTGTCTAGTTAATCTTAAACTTTCTTCTTCTTTAAGTAATAATCTTTCTTTAGCTCTTAATAAAGATATATTATTACACTCCAAGATATCTAAATTATCTAAGGAATTCTTTAAGTAATAGGATACTAAAGTAATCCGATTAAATACTTCATCACTAATATCTAAAGTACCAATAATCCTTAAAACATCCTCATCTATAAGAATATCTGCAACACTAATATAAGAATTATCCTCTCTATTAGAAAATACTTCTAACCCAATCTCTATAATTTTCTTAATATCAAACCCTATATAAGATATCCTTCTTATATTGGAATCATTATTCCAATAAGAATAATGATGTCTTCCCCATATATCAATATTAAACTCTATAGGAATATTTAAGTACTTAAGCTTACATAAGTTAATAAAAGCTATTATCTCCCTATTAATAGAATAATCATAAGTATATAAGATATTACTACTCTTAAGAAATAAATCTCTTAAAGATACAATCCCATTATCTCTAAAGAACTTATTATATTCTTTGGATTCTTTAAGTAATAAAGTATCATATACTCCTATCCTTCTAAAGATAACAAAATTCTCCATATAATCACCCATCAACAAGATACTTTATCATATTAATCTATAGAAGCCAACTAATCTTTACAATCGTTTTATCTAGTAATTGACAAAATAGTTAACAACGATAGGTTTTACTACTAATACTCAAGAAACTTTAGAATCCTTGAAGCATTTTTAATAGAATAAATTAAAAGTCTAAAAGAAACTATAAGAATGGATTACTTTTCAAAATTTAATCTTTAGATTAATTGATTAAAATTCGAAAAAGACTTTAAAATTGTAACCAGCAAAAAGGTATGCAAATTTTTCTACACACCTTGCTCTTATAATATTTCACTATGACTACCAGTTGCAACTAGAAGCAATACTAAATTGTTATCAATGTATTTATAAACCAACAGCCAATCTGGTTTCAAATGACACTCCATACAATCTCTATAACTTTTATCATTTATCAAATGATGATTATGATACTTTGGCTCCAATTCTTCTAAGTTTGCTAATCTTGTGACTATTTCCAGTAATATACTTATATCTTTTCCCTGCTTTAAAACTTTTTTTAGCTGTTTTTTAAAATCACTAGTATAATCTATTTTACATTTTGTATTCAAATTTGTATCAATCATTTAAAATAGACCTTACCATTTCATTAGCGTTACTATAACCAGTTCTTTTTCCATCCTTATACTCCTGCTCGATAATTTGACTTTCTTTTAAAGCATTTTCTAATTCAGTACTATAAGTAGGATTAGAAATTTCAAAAGGAACTGCTTTTCTTTTAATAACTTGTTTTAAAGTCATATTAATTAAGGTAGTCATATTTAAACCAAGATCCTTTAAAATAACAGTTGCTTCTTCTTTATCTTTTGGATCAACATGAACATTAATAATTCCACTAGTAAGTGTTTCCATAATTAAACCTCTTTTCTATAACAACATTATATTATCATAATTGTATAATTATGTCAACCCACTATCTATATATTATATATATAGTATGTATAAGTATTAACTTTTTGCACTAACCAATCTTTAAGATTAATAATTCTTATCCCCTCATATTGATACTCTTCATGTTTAGTATTTGGTGTTCCCATAACATCAATCATATCTTGTAAATATTTTCTTTTTATTAATTTCTTCTTTTATTTCTCCTCTGTCTATATTATGCCATTCATTTAGCAAAAAGCAATTTTTTTGCTTTTTGCTAAATGATTTTTTTCAACCATAAAAACCTCATCATTTCGATGAGGTTCATTAATAACATATTATTCTACTATTCTACAAGTATAACCATTACTTTCTAAATGCATCTTTATATCATCTTGATTAGCTAAATTAGAAATATTATCAATATCACTTTCTTTCGTAGCAGTCTTCTTACTATCATCTAATATATAACCATTACTCTTATAAGAATCTTTATTAGTCTCATAATTAGTATCTCCTATAATAGATACTATATCTCTATACTTTCCCTTCTTTAGACTCTTATCACTCTTAAAATAAGCCTCATACTCACTAACCGTAATAATCTTCTTCTCCATATCTAAATTATTCTTATTACATATTATCTTTATAATCTTCTCATAGATATTAATATTCACTGGATAATCTTTCTTATTCCCTAGATTATCTATAGCCGTAATACTAGCTTCTACTTCCCCCGTCTTACTAGTGTCAATAGGACTAGTAAAATCATAACTACACTCCGAGATATCACTACACTCACTTACTAACATCTCTTTAGTAATTGTACTTCCCTCTTCAAACTCTAAATTATCTTTAAAAGTAACAACTGGAGCCGTAGTATCTTCAATAGTAATCTTCCCCGTCTTTACCGTATTACCATACCTAACAGTATAATTATAAGTCCCAATATCCTTCTTAACATTAGATAAGTCTAAAGTATAATCTGGTTCACTAATATCCGTTAAATTTATATAGTTTAATACCGAACTAGGAATCTCACTTCCATACTCTATCTTAATATCTTTAACTTCAAAATTCCTAGGATTATTAAAAAAGAAATAATAGTATACTCCGTATCCCCCGGCTCCTATTAAAAGGATAAACACCACACTAAGAATTATATTAGTAATTAGTTCTCTTTTAGTCATTATCCTAACTTTCTTACCATTCTTCTCAATAACCTTCTTCATCTTATTACTAATATCTATAGCATCCGGCAATTTATCCGTAAGAACATTAACTCCATTAGATGTCACCTGGGCTACGGCCACAGTCCCATGTTGACTCTTAGTCGTAGTAGTTTCCTCAATCTTAAGAGTATTATCCATCCCAGGTTTCTTATCTTCTAAAGTATTAGAATTACTAATCATTTGTTTATTCTCTAAAGAAGTACCATTAACTATATTACTATTTTCCTTAGTAGGACTCATACTAACTTGATTACTACTATTATTTTGGGTATTCAAATTATTATTCATATGCTAACCTCTTTTTACTTTAATTTAATTATATTCTCTTATCTACTTAGCAAATAAATTTCACTAAACATTCCCAAACAGACATTAAAACTTATTTATCACATTTTTCCATATATTTTACCCTCTTAAAATCACATTTTTCCTAAATGCTTATATTTAACCAGAAAAAAAGTACCTCTAAGGTACTAACATAACCACAGTTTATAATAAGTCTTAAGAAATTAAATACTTATCTCTAATAAGTATATTACTATCTTACTTACTTAAACCCTTAATTCTTTTGATATCCTTAATATCCCCTGGACAAAGTCTATCAAAACCACCATTCATATATCTAGATACTACCTCATCTTTAGATAAACCATCTCTTAAGACCTTATTTTCCACTAAATCTAACTCATAACAAACCTTTAAAGGTCTACTATATCTCTTAAGATTCTCCGGTAAATCTTTAGCATAATCCTTAATATGATTAGTATTCATAGGAATCATCTCATCATCACTAAATACTAAATTAGTCTTAATGACTTTATCATTATCCAAACTAAACTCATATAAGACACCATGTTCTCTAAATAAAATATAAAGTAACTTTTCCATATAAGAATCCATCTTCTTTAAATCCTCTTTATCTAAAGGATTAATAGCCTCTTTAATACTTAAAATACTCTTAAAAAAATCTTTATATTCTACACTATTAGCTAAAGGCATAAAACCTCTCTTAGTTAAATACTCTTTAATTCCCTTATAAATATCCATAAAATAAGTTATTTCCAAAGCTTTAGAATCTATATTAAAAGTCCCTTTCTTAATTCTTTCTAAATAAGAATAAAAACTTTTCAATTGCATTCTAATATTCTCTTCTAAACTATTAAAAACCCCCTTATCCATTAAACAACTAGTATCAAGAGTTAAATAAGTAAGTACCATCTTCGTTAAATTCATCAATTCTTCTAATTTCATATATCCTCCTAATTATTAATCTTTAAGACTAATATCCCCCTTTTCACAGAAAACTTAGTATAGCACGAATAAATAATCTGTCAAGTTTTTTTTGCTCTAAGAAAACAAAAAAGTAGTTAAATTACTACTTCTTAATTAATTGTAAGACTAAATCATTGTCTTTAGATACTATATATACCAGATACCCATTATATTCACCAGTATATCTATTCTGTAAAAGATTTAAATTATCAGAATCTTTCTCCCAAGTACTTTCTTTTTTGGAATAATACGCCTCCATTAACTTTTCTATCTCTTTAGCACTTTTATTATTCTTCGGTTCAAAAAGCAAATACTCGGTTACATTAGCTTTTACAATCCAAGCTGTCTTTACTTTATAATCCTTATAAAGACTACTATCTATCCCATAAACTTCTTTTATCTCATCTTTATTTAAGTCTTGTAAAATATCAAAAACCTTTATTTGACTTTGCTTAATCTTACTGATTACTCTTTTATCATCATTACTACTAACATAGAAAATATAACCATCATACGCTTCCTTAGTAGCGTTAATCTTCTTAGTCTTAAAGAACTTCTCTATTGCCCCCGTTACATTATTAGCATTATCACTATTAGGTTTAAAGACCATAAATAACTGTTTAGATTTCTCATTATAATAAATTCTAAACTCATCTAACCAACTTCTCTTTAAGTTAAATAGATCAAAATCATACTCATAATATTCTTGAAGATTAGCCTTATTCTCCTTATTTAGATTGTAAGACTTACTATCATTTATAATATCTAGGGTATTATTAATATCAAATCTTAAAGTCTTTAACCCATCTATTTCTTCGGATACTTTATCTAAATTAATACTCATATCTTCCGGTCTTATATAAGATCCTACTACTAGACTAGTAATAAGTAGAAGAATTACAATAAGTCCCCAAATAAGATATTTTTTCGGTAAGACACTATTAAGTCCATAGATTTTAATCTTTCTTTGAAGTTTTTTTAATTTCTTATAAAACTCACTACTCTTAGATCTAGCTATATTCTTAGCATTACTCTTCTTCTTTAATCTGGATTTACTTTTCTTAGCTTCATTTTCTTCAATAGTTTTTATCTTATCTTCTAATTCTTTTTTAAGCTCTAACTCTTTAGTTTCTTCTTCTATTCTTACTTCTTCTTTAGTCTTTGGAAGCTCTAAACTCACTGGAACCTTAATCGTTGTCTTCTTAGGATTACTAACTTTCTTCGGAGTATTACTCTTCTTAGTAGTCTTCTTCTTAGTCATAGTTTTCTTTGGTGATGTCTTCTTTTCAACCGTCTTCTTTAAACTAGTCTTTAGTTCTTTCGCTGTCTTCTTGGCGTTATTATTACTCTTATTTTTAGTATTTTTCTTAGGACTTTTCTTTCTAGTTGCCATATTCATTCCCCACTCTTTCGCATAAACTATTTTATTATATTTTCCAATTTTTAGCAAGTCAATTACTCTATTAATATTTAGAAATTTAAAAAAAGGCCACAGTTTTTAAACCATGACTTTCTTAATTAATTATATAGTCTTTAAGACTATTTTAAAGAAATTATTTTTTCTTTATATAAATCAGTCATTTCAGCAATATAGTCAATAGATGTATCAGTATTTAACATCCTTTTAACAATCTCAAAGACTTTCATAAATTTCACTGCTTTCTTTAGAATATGGTTATTACCTGCTAATTTTTTTGACTTTTTAACACTAGTCGATAAGATAATTCCTAATGTCCACTCACCATAACTAATAGTGGTATTTATTATTTTAGCATTGAATTCTAAAGATTTTAAATCAAGATTAATTTGATTGATTTTAACATCTTTATAAGTACTTGTCTATTTAATATTAAACGATAAGTATAATAAGTATTCTTTAGAATTATAGATTCTGAATTATAAGTATTAGCTTCAAAATTAATTATATAATTATCTTTAGCATTTAATAATAAATCAGCTACCATAAACCTTTCATCGACTTAGTCAACACCCTAATTTTTCCGATATTGGCGGAGGGCTTATCGCCATCTAAAAGCCCCTTCGAGGACTAGCCCATCGATTTTCTCTTTCTTATACTTACTATCATTTTCATTCTTCTCTTCTTTATTTTTCTGCTGAACCAAGCTTCTCTAAGAGCCAAGCAAGCGACCATTTATTCCGTATTTACTTTACTGCATTTTCAAAGTATACGGGTTCGATTTTTCTCCTGTGCCTTTATCAACTTGGATATTAGATTTCAGAAAAAGCGCCGGACGAACCACATTAGCACTGGAAGCATAAATGTAGTAGACAATGCCGGACTCGTTTACAATGAACACGGCTAAAGC
>CAKOOW010000053.1 GCA_934098445.1 uncultured Bacilli bacterium | reverse complement strand
GCCATACTTAATGAAATATCTTCTTTATCTAAGTATCTAACTAAATTAGTAAGAGCATACTTAATGATGAAAATTTGTCCTAAAGAATAACCCAAATCTTCATTCCGCGAATCATACATTTTCCCAAAATCATTATTTCTAAAGATTTTAATCAACTCATTAACAAACTCTTCTTCTGTATACTCTTCACTTTGTTTTCTTACTTCCCAAAGAACTTTTTCTAATTCTTTCCGTTGTTTATCTATCTTTAAAGCATACTTATCCTTTTCATCTAAAAGCTTTCTATACTCTAAATGTTTATTATCTATTTCCCTTCTATTAATCTCTAAATCCTTCTCTAAAGATGTAACTAATCTTTTTCTTTCCCCCTCTAAAAGAGAATAATAACTAGACTCTACCTTTTCTAAAGAATCTTTTATCCCCTTCCTTAAGAATAACAATCCCAATAAATAATTCTTACTAGAACATATTTTTCCTAGTAATTCCTTATACGAAGAATCATCCTTTCCTTTCTTTAAATCCTCTAATCTTAAAGACAATTCCTTTTCTTTCTTCTTTAAATTTTCTCTATATAAATCATTTTCTAATTTCTTTAATTCATTATCAACAATAAGTTTATTCTTCATATTTATTCCTCTTTAGTACCAATATAATAGATAATTATTCCTTAAAAGTCAATCTATTTAATAGCTTTTAACAACGTATTAATTAAATCTATATTATCAATAGTCTTACTAATCTTATCACTAACTCTTAGACCATACTTATCTTTAACAAAATTATCAAAACTACTAAATTCTTTTGAATTTCTATTAAGTCTTTTAATATAATAAGAATTCTCTTTCAAATAGTTATAATAATTCTTTGTATTTTTAATCTTATATTGCAGCTCTAATTCCATCTTAATCTCCAAAGAACTTATCTAATGGTCTCGGACTCTTGGGTCCCTTAGGAATACTACTAACATTACTAGCACCTTTAGTCGTTAATTCCTCTATGAAACCTAAAGCCTTCTGAGCCGTCTTAATATGTTCTTGTAGACTATCTATATCTATATTCTTAACTAAGTCTTTAAGACCATTATAATCTGTAGTACTCTTCGTACTAGAAAGATACGGACTCCAAGCCTTTTTATCTTCTCCATAGATATCATATATCTCAAAAAGTTTCTGTATTGAAGAATCTTTATTATTCTTTAAATATTCCGTAATCTGGGGATATTTTCTTAAAAATTCTTTAAAAGCTTCTTTTTTATCCATAAAAAAATCACCTACTAGATTTTATTCTTCCGTAAGTGATTTTATTTCCTAGATTTTAAACTCCTCAAAGAAATCTAACTGTTCTTCTTGATTAGTCTCTTCATCTTTAGATGTTTCTTCTTCCTTTAAATTCTCTTTCTCTAAAGAATTATCTTCCAGATTCTCTTCCTCTTTGGATTCTTTCTTCTTTAGACTACTTTCTCTAACTGTACTCATAAAAACATCATCTATTTTATACTTACTAATAGTCCCCCCCGTAGACTTTAAGTCTAAGATAGAAATATCAGTATTCTTTATCTCGGTGATTTCACTATCACTCTTTAAGAATAATAAGTCTTTCCCATTAGTAAGTAAGACTTTAATAATCTTATAATCAAAAGATTTTACTTTCTTAATTAAAGTACTACCCTTCTTAGCTCGATTATGTCTCTCTAAATCAGATACTTTAATTCTCTTAGCCGTCTTATTATTAGTGAAAATACTTAAATATTCTTGCGTCTCTAAGGATAGACCTGCTACTAGATAATCATCTTTAAGATTCATCCCCTTGACTCCTGATGCCCGAGGTCCCACAACTGGAATCTCTTCTGTATCAATATTAACATAGTACCCAGAAGCACTTATAAGAATCGTTCTTGACGTTGAAAGATTAACACTAATAACTTCATCATCATCTTTTAATTTGAAAGCTAACATCGCTTTCGAATAACGAGATACTACAAAATCATTTAGTATTGATTGTTTAACCAAACCATTCTTTGTTACAAAAGTAATCTTTTCTTCAGGATTCTTTAAGATGAAAGCTCCTACTATATATTCTGATTCTGCTAAACCTGTCACTAAGTTATTAATATGTTTACCTAGTTCTTTCCATTTACCCTCATAAATAGTATGCACAGGGACATATAGATATTGCCCTAAATTTGTAAATATAACTAAGTTATCTAAAGTTGATACTTCAAAAAGATATTTTAAATAATCTCCCGGTTTTAAAGTAGTCTCATCCCCATTACTTGAAGTATAACTCTTCATCGAAACTCTCTTAATATACCCTTCATTAGATAAGGCTACCATAACATTTTCTTTTGTAATTAAATCCGTTGTATCTAACTTAATATCGACAATTTCATCAACTATCTCCGTTTTTCTTGGGGTTGGATAATCTTTTTTTATCTTCTTTAATTCATACTTCATGACTTCTCTTAGCTTTTCTTCATTACTTAAAATAAGCTCTAAAGCTTGGATATATTTAACTAGATTATCATGTTCTTCTTGTAATGCTAAAACATCAGTATTAGTTAAACGATATAATTGTAATACAACAATTGCTTCCGCTTGTTCATTATTAAAACCAAACTCTTTAACTAAGTTATCCTTAGCATCCGTCTTATTCTTCGAAGCCCGAATAGTCTTAATGACAGCATCTAAAATATCCATCATCTTTAAGAAACCATCAACAATATTTAATCTCTTCTTATAAGCTTCTAAATCAAATTTACTACGTCTCGTAATAACCTCTTTTTGATGAGCAATATAAGCATCAAGTAAAGGTAAGATTCCTAAAGTCATTGGCCGTTTATTAACAATGGCTACCATATTATAATTATAAGATACTTGTAAATCGGTATTTTTAAGTAAATAATTAATAATCAAATCACTATTTGCATTAGCTTTTAAGTCAATAGCAATGCGAATACCCGTACGGTCAGTTTCATCACGAACTTCAGCAATCCCATCAATTTTTTTATCAATCCGAATAGCATCAATCTTGGCTACCATCATCGCTTTATTAACTTCAAAAGGAATCTCCGTAATAATAATTTGTTCTTTGCCTTTATTCTTAACTATCTCATATTTACTGCGAACAATAACCCGTCCCCGACCCGTAGAGAAGGCATCAATTATCCCATTTTTCCCCATACAAATACCACCGGTTGGAAAATCTGGTCCTTTAACAATATCTAAAATAGTCTCTAAACGACAATTAGGACTGTCAATTCTTTTGATGGTAGCATCAATTATTTCCCCTAAGTTATGAGGCGGAATATTAGTGGCATAACCAGCTGAAATACCATTAGTCCCATTAACTAAAAGAGCCGGAAATTTAGCTGGTAACACCGTTGGTTCCAGTAACGTATCATCGAAATTTGGTGCCCATTCCACTGTACCCTTATCTAAATCTTTTAAAAGTTCATTAGCCACTTTGGAAAGTCTAGCTTCGGTATAACGGTAAGCTGCGGGACCATCCCCATCAATCGAACCATTATTACCATGAATATCAATTAAAGGAACAGATTGTTTCCACCACTGCGACATACGCACCATCGCATCATAAACGGAAGAATCGCCATGAGGATGGAATTTACCTAAAACATCGCCAACAGTCTTCGCGCACTTCATAAAAGGATGAAGCGCATCATTATGATTGATATACATATCATATAAAATTCTTCTTTGAACGGGTTTTAAACCATCACGAACATCAGGAATCGCACGATCTTGAATAATCTCTTTCGCATAAGCCCCAAATCGAAGACCCATTATTTCTTCTAAAGCATACTCTTGAATTTTCTTTACTGTTTCATTTTGCATATAATCACCCTCTATAATCGTCTTCTAAAGTGAATTCCACATTTTCATCAATCCACTCTTTTCTTGGTTCAACCTTATCTCCCATTAAAACTTCTACTCGTTTTTGAGCTAAGGCCGCATCATTAATATTAACTCTAATTAAAGTTCTCGTCGCTGGGTTCATAGTAGTCTCCCAAAGTTGTTCCGGATTCATTTCACCTAAACCCTTATATCTTTGAATTGTATACTTACCTGTATTATTATTCTTAATTTCATTTAACTCATCATCACTATAAGCATAGATTTGTTTATTCTTCCCATAGTCTAATTTATATAAAGGAGGAAGAGCGATATAAAGTTTACCAGCTTCAATAAGTCCTCGCATATAATGATAAAAGAATGTTAAAAGTAGAATTTGAATATGCGCCCCATCAACATCAGCATCCGTCATAATAATTACTTTATCATAATTAGATTCACTAGCATCAAAGTTAGCTCCCACTCCAGCTCCAATGGTATAAATAAGGGTATTAATTTCTTCATTCTTATAAATATCATCCATACTAGCTTTCGCCGTATTTAAAACTTTACCTCTTAACGGTAAAATAGCTTGAAATTTACGGTCTCTTCCCCCTTTAGCTGAACCCCCGGCGGAATCTCCCTCAACTAAGAACAATTCATTAATCTTAGGATTCTTACTCTGAGCAGGTGCTAATTTACCCGATAAATTTTTCTCCTGTTTACTATTTTTCTTACCATTTCTTGCTTCTTCTCTGGCTTTTCTAGCCGCTTCTCTGGCAACCTTACTCTTCTGAGCTTTCTCTAATATTGTAAGAGCAATCTCTTTATTCTCTTCTAAAAAGAATTGTAAATTCTCATAAACCACATCATTAGTAGCCACTCTTGCCTCCGGCGTCCCTAATTTTCCCTTAGTCTGTCCTTCAAATTGTAATAATTCTTCCGGAATCTTTAAGTTAATAACAGCTGTTAAACCTTCTCTAACATCACTACCATCTAAGACACTATCTTTTCCCTTAAAAATATTATTCTGTTTCGCATAGTCATTAAATACTTTCGTAATAGCCGTCTTAAACCCCACTTCATGAGAACCACCATCACCTGTCTTAACATTATTAACAAACGATAAAATTTCTTCTTGATAAGATGAAGTATATTGCATAGCCACATCTACTTCAATCCCATTCTTCATTCCTTTAAAATTAATGACTTTATGTAAAGGTGTCTTATTCTCATTCATATAATCAATAAATGATACTAAGCCATTCTCATAATGATACTTAACATCTTTATTATCCACTTCATCAACAACTTCAATAGTTATTCCACTAAGTAAAAAAGCTGATTCCTGCATTCTTTCGGCAATAGTTGTAAAAGAAAATTGTGTCGATTTAAATATCTCCTCATCAGGTAAGAAAGTAACAGTTGTACCTGTTTTATTAGTACTTCCTATTGTATGTAGAGGTACATCTAATTTTCCCCCATCTTTAAAGCGAATATTAGAAATAACCCCATCACGATAGATAGTAACATCCATTCTTTTGGATAAGGCATTAACAACAGAAGCACCAACGCCGTGCAACCCACCAGACACTTTATAACCAGCTTCACTAAATTTACCACCAGCATGTAATACGGTATAAATAACTTCCGGAGTAGATTTCCCTGATTCATGCATCCCAATTGGGACCCCACGACCACGGTCGCTTACTGTAATTGAGCCATCTTTATTTAAAGATATTTTAACATAATCCCCATAACCATTGATAGCTTCATCGATAGCATTATCAACAATCTCCCAGACTAAATGATGTAATCCTCTTTTATCAGTTGAGCCTATATACATACCCGGTCTTTTTCTTACAGCCTCTAGGCCTTCTAAAATCTTGATGCTTGATTCATCATATTTTACCATTTTAATCACCTCTTACTAGATTAACATAATTTTTAGATTTTTGAAAGCTCTTAAAGGCAAAAATCATCCAAAAAAAAGCCATTATTCCCCAGAACAATCCCCATTTCTTAACTTATATATTAATACTTATAACCATACCTTATATAGGTATTATCAGAGCTAAATAATCTCAATCAAAAAAAGAACAATTCTCATAAAGAATCATTCTCTTCTAACTATCTAGTCTTATTCTCTATTTCTTCTTTAACTTTACTTACAAACTCATCTAAAGTAATAGTAACTTTCTCTTCACTTTGACTAGTTCTATAAGTTACCGTTCTATCCTTAGTCTCATTATCTCCAAGTACTAGGATATAAGGATTTTTACTCATAATAGCTTCTCTCATCTTATATCCTACTTTTTCTTCTCGATCATCAAGACTAACTCTAATACCATTCTTTCTTAATAGTGCTTCTACTTCTTTAGCATATTCTAAATGATAATTATTATTAACAGGAATAATATTTACTTGATGAGGAGCAAGCCATAATGGTAGATATCCCTTAGTCTCTTCAAGTAAAAAGGCGATAAATCTATCTAAAGAACCTAAAATAGCTCTATGAATAACAACAGGTCTTACTTTTTCATTATCTTCATTAATATATTCTAGTTCAAATCTTTCTGGTAATTGATAATCTAATTGAACCGTTGATAAAGTTTCATCATGCCCAATCGCACTTCTTACTTGAACATCAATCTTTGGTCCATAGAAGGCTGCTTCACCTTCCGCCTCATAATATTCATGACCCGTATTCTTTAAAATCGTTCTTAGGGCATTCTCACTCTTTTCCCATAATTCATCATTTCCAAAATACTTATCAACATTCTTTGTATCTCTTAGGGATAATCTAAATTTAAAATCTTTAAAGCCAAAATCTTTATAAACGTCTAAGATTAAATCAATTACACCTTTAACTTCAGATTCAATTTGATCTGGACGACAGAAGATATGGGAATCATTTTGGGTAAAGGCTCTAGTTCTTTCAATACCACATACCGCTCCACTAGCTTCATATCTAAAGTCATTAGCAATCTCAGCAATCCTAATTGGTA
>CAKOOW010000052.1 GCA_934098445.1 uncultured Bacilli bacterium | reverse complement strand
ATCAAAAGAGAAAGTGCCTACAATAAAGTATTAGCACCCGGAGAAATAATCCCCTTATGGCGAGATATGATGTTTTGTCAAGTTTTTGGGGATAAGGATTATGAGTTTGCGCTTAATTATTTATTGGCCACGCTTTTAGAGCTTGATGTTAATGATATTAAGGGGCATTTAACTTACTTAGTTAAGGATTTAAAGAACTATAATAAGAAGCAAATGCTTAATAAGGTGGATTTATTACTAGAGTTAAATGGAGAGATTATTAATATTGAGGTTAATACGGATGATATTATGTTAAAGAGAAATATTGTTTATCTAGGAAAATTATTAGCTACTACTTTGAAGAGAGGAGCCAAATCTTATGATGAAATTACCAAAGTTATTAGAATCGATTTTAATCACTTTAAGACGGATAAGAAAAGATTATTAACGACTAGTATGATTAGAGATGAGGATGGTTTAGTAGATGTGGATAATTTTGTCATTTACAATATTTCTATGGAACTAGCTAAAGATAAATGCTATAATTGTGTTAATGAAAAGGAAATGAAACTCTTAGCATGGTGTAATCTTTTAGAATCAAGGAGTTTAGAGACCTTTCAAAGGGAGGCTTTAAAGATTATGAATAAGAAAGAGACTAATCTTTTAAAAGATAGGATAGAGGAATTATCTAATGACAAAGAGACAATTGAGCTTTATACTGAGTTAACTAATGAAGAGTTAATTAGAAATACTTATGTTGGCCGAGCAAAAGCTGAAGGAAAGGCTGAAGGTTTAGCCGAAGGAGAGGAAAAAAGTAAATTAGAAATCGCTAAAAATTTATTAAGAAAGAAAATATCTAAAGATGTCATTAAGGAGACAACTGGCTTAAGTCTAGAGAAGCTGGAAAAACTGGAGAAAGAGTTATAAAAAATTACAGGTCTTAAGGTTGGAAGAATAAAAAATTTTAAGAAAATAAATACCTAAGAAGGATTAAATCGGTTATGGTTTAGTCCTTTTAAATTGATTGGTGAAGAAAAAATTTTCGAAGAGAAAATTTTATGGTATAATGAAATATATGAGTTTTAGTATTGATAGTTATCATGACGCGACAAGTTTTATGGACCAGAACGGTTCTCGAAGCCTTTATTAGTGAAGGGAACCTTAACCGCAGACAAGAATATATTATTCGGACACGAGTAAAGGGTCATTCTATCGCTGAACAAGCCCTTCACTTACATCTTAGTGTTGATCAAGTTAATAAAGAAATTGCTAATTTAAAGAAAATTTATGATATGATTCAAGTCCATTCGCAAGTTTTACCACCCCGGCATAAAAGTCGCTTAGATTTACTGCGAAGAGACTTTTGATAAGAAAATGGTAAGGATTAGAGGCACTAAAAGAATGTATATGGTGTAATGATATATTAATAAAATATGTTGATAATTACTTATGAAGAAGTAATAGTTAAAGAGAATATGAATGGTACTTACTAAGTATAATCGTTTACCTTTAAAAGTTTTGGCAATAATATGACCAGCTAAGAGGGATGTTGTTAATAAATCATTGAACCAAATAAGCGCTAAGAATGTTTCTAAGTGTAAGAATTGATTAAAGATATTTATTTTCTTTAGAAGAATGTATTCGGGATAACGGTAGTTGAGAGCAAAATTACTACCGAAGATACCAATTAGATAGATAACCATTAGAATAATTGTGAGGTTACCAATGATGTAGCCTTTTTTGATACTTGGTTTATCTGGTTCTTTTAGAAGAGAGAGTTCTAAAAGAAGAGGAGTTGTACTATAGACCATACTACCGATAATAGATTTTAATAAGTCTAGGGAGAAGTTTAATTCTAAAGGAAGATAGTTAGCAAAAGAGATATTATGACTAATGGATAAGAAGATAAAAAAAAGAAGAGGAATACTTATAAAGATTAAGATATCAATAAGTCTTAAAGTGGTTTTAAGACCTTTACTAACACCATAAAGAATTAGAATTGACAAAGAGATAATGATAAGTAAAGGAGGAGAACGGGCTAGATAAAAGTTACTACCTAGGATACCGAAGGCTATTAAAGAGTTATTAATGATAAAGAAACTTAAGAGGAGAATAAGTAAAGAACCTATTTTGGTTTTAAAGAAGTTGGTTAAGTTACAAGATAATAAAATATTTAAGAGAAGGTAGCCTAGGATCATACCTAGTAACATCAAAAGAATAGTAAGATTCTTACCATACTTGAGACAATAAGAGATACCGATACCAAAATAGGTAGTACGGACTAAAAATGTTGTAAGGACTAATTGTCTTTTTTTATTCATTAGGACACCTTTCTAATCGTTAGACCAGGACGGTCGATTTTAAGATTTATCTTGAGATTAATATTACTTTGAGAAAAATAATCTTCCGAATAATTTTTGGTCTTAAGATAGTTTAAGTTATTGATACCTAGGATATCTGTGTTAAGAGCTTGTAAATACTTAAGATAAGAAGTCATCTCTTTAGTTAAGACTTCCCTAAATTCAATCTCTAGTTGTTTAAAAGAAGATTCTTTTCTAAGATCTATTTTTGTATCTAAAGAGTCAATGCTAGCTTCTATATTAAGAGTAATATTTACTTCGGTAGTTAGTTTAATCTGGTAGTTGGTTTTATAGATATTTAAAGAGTTGTTATTACTTTCTAGAATAATATTTTTATTATGAAGATAATAGTTATAAAGATTTAGATTATTAGTACTTAGAAGAGTTATAAATTTATTTTGATGATAAAGTCCATAAGATTTAAATATTAGTTTATCTTCTAAAGAGATGTAGGGTATAGTGATATCTTTTTTCTTACTTAGAATATCATTAATTTGAAAATCAAAGTAGTTATGAAGATTTGGATAGTTAATGTTATTTAGGATATTATAAACTTCTTCAGAGTTTATTTTTTTATCTTGACTAGTATATTCTAAGAGAGATTTAGGATCATCAGTTAAGACTAAGTAGAAGTTAGAAGAGATATTATTATTTCGAATAAAATAGTCACTGAGACTTAATATATCTAAGGAAGAGTTAATTAAAACGATGCGCATATGTTCAAAGTAAGGCTTTTTATTTAGTTTAGAAGTAGTATTTTTAATCGCACTTTCTATGGTTTCTCCCACTCCGGTGACGGTAAAACTTTTCTTGGCATCGGTATTTTCTTTATTAATACTTGTATTAATGACTTCATAAGTTACTTCGTAGTTACTATCTGCTTTGGTAATTCCCATTCCGACGATAATATCCATATTATTAAGTTCACTATAATCAAAACAACCACTAGTTAAGAGAAGGATACTACTTAAAAGGAAGAGTTTAAAGAAACGTTTAATATTAATCACCTTCTTTTCTAAAGTTTTTCTTGGTTAAGAGTTTGGAACGAAATTTATCTTTTTTCTTGGAAGTTCTAAAGATAGTTTTATGAAAATAAATTTTATCGAAAGGAGCTAAAGGATAGGTATAAGGTTTTCCTATAGATTCGAGACTACATAAGTGAATAAGGGTTATAAAGATACTCATATAAAAACCAAAGAGTCCTAAGATGGCTACTAAGAGTAGGGATAAGAATCTAATATGGCGGAAAGAATTAATAAATTCCATATCGGTGAAGACCATACTGGTAATATAGGTAACGGCAACGACAATAATCATAATAGGACTTACTATTCCAGCGGAGACGGCGGCATCTCCCATAACTAAGGCCCCTACAATAGAGATAGAAGAACCATAGCTAGAGGGGAATCGGATATCACTTTCTCTTAGAATGGCACATAGTACTAAGATAACTAAACATTCTATTACCGAAGGGATAGGAACACTACTTCGTTGCATGGCAAAATTAATTAGAAGATCTAAGGGAATAGAGCTTTGATTATAACTAATAAGTGCTATATAAAAACTGGGTAAGAAAAGAGTAATTATAAGACAAAGAAAGCGCAAAACCTTAATAAAGTTAATATTAATATTCTTACTATAAGTATCGACACTAGGATTAATAAAATCGACTAGAAAGGAAGGCATAGAAATGACTAATGGAGAACCATCAACTAAAATAATAATCTTTCCTTCTAAGAGGTCTAAAGCGGCTTTATCTGGTCGTTCGGTTAACTGGGTAGTGGGAAATAGCTCCGAGTCTTCTTGCCCTATTAGTTGTTTAATATTTCCCGCATCTAAGATGCCATCGATATTAATAGCTTCTAATTTCTTTTGAACTTTCTTTACTAGCTCATCTTCGGCGATAGATTTAATATATAAAATACTTACTTTAGTCTTAGAATAAGAACCAATATTTAGATCGAGATTAATTAAATCGGGAGACTTAATTCTTCTTTTGATAAGACCTAGGTTTGTTTGAATAGATTCATTAAAAGAGTCTTTAGGACCATGAAGATCAGGTTCCGTTGTTGGTTCCGTAATACTGCGGACTAAATCACCTTTAGTTTCGACAGCATAACATTTATCTTTAATAATAATAGTAAAACCGTTTAATAAGAGATTAGTAATTTCTTCGAGAGTAGATACTTCTTTCGTATTAGGACCTACTAAGATACTATTTAAGTCCTTAGAAGTCTTTTTAAGACTTAAGACTTTTAAGATATATTCATTTATCTTATCACTAGAACATAAACTTTCTAAAAAGATAATAGTAATATCTTTGATATTCTTAATTATTAAGTCGGTACTAGAAGAGAATGTTTTTTTAATTTCTTTTGTTAAATAATTCATTAGACCACCATTTTTATTATGAATTATAATTTAAGAATTATGTAAGATAATTAAGATTTAGAGTGATTTTTGGAAAAAGGAGAGAGTTAGAAAAAAGTATCTTAAAAAATTCTCTTTTAGGACTAGACAAAAGAAGTAAAAGATGTTAGCATCTGATTACAAGGCCAATCTAAGAGTAATTTGGGTATCTAAGGGAGTTTTTATGGTGGATGAAGATATTTTATATAGAAATTATTTAAAGGATGTTTTTGAACCGGGAGATGAGTATTATTATCTTAATTTAGAGACTAAAGAAGTGGTACCGGAATATATGAGTTCGAATAGAGTATCCCAGGCATCTTTAGATTATGTTTATAATTATACTGATCTTATGAATATCCAAGGAGAAGTCCTTTCTAATGAGATGGTTACTAAAGTTTATGGAGAAAGTAAAGGACTTATTTGTTATCAGAGTGGGGATAAGATCTTTATTATTAATTTGAAAACAGAACAGAAAATATATAGTAGAGAGTGTAGTAGATTAGTTACTTCTTTAGATGGGTATCATTTAATTGAAACGGGGTATGGAGATATGGCATCTTCATATGAGTATAGTTTAGTTAATCCTTTAGGAGAGGTCGTTTTTAAGGATAGTAGTAAAGATAGAAAAGAGTTTCGTTTAGAAAATAATAAGGGGTCAATTTGGGTTTCTTTAAAGAATTTTGATGGTGTTCTTTATAAAGAAGAGATGAGGTTGCCTTTGGGGTATGAAGAAAAAAAAGAAAGTCAAATAAGAAGAGTATTTGGTAATAGTTTTACAACAGAGATAAAAGATATTACAGAAAAATATAACTTACCAGAAGAGCTAAAAAAGCGCTTAAATAAATATGATTTACCCTATAGTGCTAAGATTAAAGTACGTTATAATTCTTCCTTTTTAGAGATATTCTTAGTTGGAAAATTAGAAAATAGATATACGTTAGTAACTAGGAGTGGTAAAGTTATATATGACCGTAAGATTTCTAGTTTAATTATAAATACAGGGGTAGTAGCTTTATTTAATGATGAGAAAGTTTATATACCGAAGATTTTAAGTCGAAATGAGGAAGTATTTTATTTTGATAAAGATGGTAAGAAAATTAGTCATTTTGTGAATGTTAATGATTGGTTAAAAATGGATAAAACCTTTTATAAGGTTTATCAAGATGGGGTCTTAAAGAATTTTCAAGCGAAGTCAAGTAGTTTTTATAATGGGGTGCCAGTTTCTTTTGAAATAAATGGTAGGCGTTATTTTACTAGTAATCGTTATCATTGTAATCGCTTATTAATTCGTGATGAAAAGGGATTATACGGCTATTTAGATGAGTTTGGTGGCTTTGCCGTGTGGCCAGAATTTTTAGAGGCTTATGATTTTGTTGATGATATTGCTAGTGTTAAAAAAAGAGGCGTAGATGGTTATTACGGCTGCCGTATCAATACTGATGGCGAGCTTTTATCAAAAAATGAGTGTGAAATATTAACACAAATGAATAAACGTTATGCTAGACCTTATAAGTTAATTGATGTTTTTGGACCGTTGAAACAAATTTATGCTATCTACTATCAAGAAAAGAGCGATTTCTTTGAGCGTGATATTTATTTTTATTATGATTTTAAAGATAATGAGATTAAAAAGAGTAAGTATGAATTAGTTATGCAATATGAAAACTATTTGGTTTGTTTAGTTAAAAAGAGTTTTCCTTATCAAAGTGGTTATTATGTGATGGATAAAAGGACTAAAAAGATGAAATATTTAGGAAGTCTTGGGACATCAATGGGGTTTTATGAAGATTATTTTGTTGTTGAGGGAATAACTTATTATCCAGCAGATGAATTAATTAATTTAGGTAATTTTAATCTTACTAATCGAATACTAAAAGATGGGGTAAAGTTAGTTAGTCAAGAAAAATTTATAAAAACAAATGATTTGAATGAAGATATGCAAAAAACATTTGCTGAAATGATGTTAGAAGACCGTAGGAAAGCCAGAGAAAAAGAAAGAGCTGAACTGAACTTGCGAAAACTTGAGTATCAGAGATTACAAGAGGAAAAAGAAAAGTTGGATAGACAAAAACAAGTAGTTACGGATAAACAAAGACATTTACATATCAAACATATGATGAGTGTTCCGGATGACTTTTATATTAAAGAGAATGGTTATTATAGAATTGCTCCTAAGTATTTAGATAGTCTTATTGATTATGATTTACTTACGGTGGATTTTACTAATTATTTAGTAAAAGGGGTTGATTTTAAGGGTACCAATGCGGCGATTGATCCCCAAAAAGTTTATAAAAAAGATCTAAGCGGGGCTGATTTATCCGATGTGACTTTACTTAATTATGATTTTCATGGTGTTAATAT
>CAKOOW010000051.1 GCA_934098445.1 uncultured Bacilli bacterium | reverse complement strand
GTAAAAGATATCGAAAATGCTATTGCATCTTTAAAAGACTCTTTAAATAATATAGATAAAAGAATTAACTTTGCTACAAAGACTAATGCTTCTACTAGTGAAATTGACTCTTTATGGGAAGATTATGCGAAGATGGATGCTAATATAGATAACTATAATAGTCAAAAAGAAACTTTAATCCAAACTTTTAACGATAAAAAACAAGCTATTGTAACTTTAGTCTGTAAACTAATAAGTGAAGCTCCTGTATCGAAAATAGAAGATTATCGTGCCCATCTAATTGGCTATATCAAAGACCGTATTGACTCTATTGAAACTAATAAAGAAGCTAAAGAAATAACTACTGATACTCTTCTAAAAGAAAGAAACTTTACGGAAGAAGATCTAACTGTTAAAGCTATTTCTAAAGAAATAAAAGAAATGGAAAGCGCTGTCTTAAATAAAGAACTTATTCTTAACGAAGAAGTAATAAGTAAAATTAAGTCTTTAAGACTAAAAAAAGAGTCTTTAGAACACGAAACTTTCACTTATATTTGTACCGAGAAACTTAAACATTCTCTTAAAGGTATTAGTAATAATATAACTAAACTTCAAATGGAACTATATAAAATAATGCATCTAGATACTAATGAAGTTAAAAATCTTATCTTAGAATCATACTTAGAAACTAAAGAAGAAATAAAACACGCTAACTATATAAGAATCTATCGTTCTTACTTAGCTAATCTTAGTAAAGTCCCTTTAACTCTTAAAAAAACCTATCGTAAGTATCTAGAAGACTATAGTACTACTCTAGAAAGTCTAGATAATCCTCATTTAGAAGATACTACTCTAAAGAGTATTGAAGAAACTCTAAAAGATAAATATGCTTATATAAAGACCTTAGAAAGCTATAAGAATCGTTCTACTAATAGTACCGAAGAAACTAAATATCTATATACTAGTGTTCGTAGTAATGGTCTTTTTGATTTACCTTTCTCAAAAGAAAGATGGTCTTCATATTTTGGTAAGTACTTTGAACCTTTACTTAATTCCTTAGATAAAATACTCCTTAAGAATAATAAATACATTTCTTTAATAAATGTTTCTCTTAAGAGTAAAGATATTCTAAAAGAAATAAATGACTATGAGACTGATTTAAAATATCTAATGAATGATTTATATAATAAAGTATTATCTATCTATTTAAAAGTTAATTGTTATATAAATGTAAGTATCTATGATTATCGTGATTCCGAGACTTTAAATAAATATATAAGTGAAGAACAAGATAACATCGATAAAGAAATATCCCTAGTAAATCAAGATATAACTGAATTTAATAGTCGTAAAAACGAGATAATAAGTTCTATGAATAAAGGCTATAATCTCATAGATACTAATATCAAAATGAAGTTAAATAGTATTTTAAATGGTACTTATGAAGAAGAAACTCCTAAAGAAGAGACTCATCATTTCTTTAGTGATACCTTATCTTTTATTCCTGAAGAAAAAGAAATTTCTCCCGATGAAGTTAATACTATAGATTTTAATAATTCTTTAGATAATAATCCTAAAGAGGAAAAACCCGTAGAAGAAAGTTCCCACAAGTTCGATATATTTGGGGAAGATAAAGAATCTAGGGAAGAAGTATCATCAGATGATATCTTTGCTGATGAAACACCTCTTAGTAGAGAAAGTGTAAGTAAAAAAAGAAATTCTAGAGAAGAACCAGCTAAAGAGGCTAGGGAAATCTTTAATCCTGTTGATATCTTTGGTATTAAGAGTAATAATTCAGCCTCAGAAGAACCAGTTATTTCCTTTGCTGAAGAAGAAAATGGAATTACCAGAGCTGATAAGAAAGCCTTCGCTGATTTATTAGAGCCCACCAAGAATGAAACTCCTAAGTACTTAGAAACCATTTCTCAAGAAGATAATAAATTAGAAATAGAAAATACTAAAGAAGTTAAACCGAAAAGAGGATTTAAAGTTCTTAAAGTAGAACCAGTTGTTAGTAAAGAAAATTCTAAGAAAGAAATAAAATCTGAAGAAAAAACTGATGCTGCGGAAATTAAAGAACGGATTCTAAAGAATGATTTAACTAAAAAGAAAGAAACTATCTTTAATCCCGCTACTTCTAGTGAAGTTGTGGGTGAATATAATGACTCCAATGCTCCGATTGATTTAAATTCTTTCTTAAATGGGTCTTTAAAAGAAGATAACCATCCTGAAGAAGCAGAAAAAACTCTAAGTTTAAGTCCTAATGATAATTTAGATTTAATGAATTTCTTAAATCAAATAGAAAATAATGATTCTAAAGCAGCTTAAATATAAAAGACGATTATTGTTTGATAGACGATAGTCGTTTTTTTCTTGCTTAAGACTTTAAAGTTTGTTAGGATATATATTCATAAGAAGATACTCATCTAGGAATTTTTTCCTTATTATATATACACCTAATTAAATAGATATTGAATATCCAAGAAAATATAAAAGTCTAAAGAGGGGAAAAATAATTAAATAAACAAAAAAATACGCGGATAATAGTAGCATAATCCCTATATTTTTGATATAATTTCTTAGCAAAGAAGGTGTATCTTATGTTACCAGATATGAAAGAAGCAAAAGTAAGAAGTAAAAAAAATTCTGAAGTAATTTATTTAGAGCAAGAGAAAAAAAGTAATCTTTATGCCGGTAAAAAATATTTTTTAAGGACTTATGGTTGTCAAATGAATGTGCATGATAGTGAAGAGATTAAGGCTATTTTAGAGAATCTAGGGTATACGGAAACTGATGAACTAGAAGATAGTGATATTGTCGTTTTAAATACCTGTGCGATTAGAGAAAATGCTCATGATAAAGTTTTCGGCTATTTAGGTCGTTGCAAACATCTTAAAGCTACTACTAAGAAGGATTTAATTGTTTGCATCGGGGGGTGTATGGCTCAAGAAGAAGTTGTTGTTAATGAATTAAAGACTAAACATCCTTATGTTGATATTATCTTTGGAACTCATAATATCCATGAACTAGCTACGATGATTAAGAATGTTGGTAAAGAAAGACAAGATATTAAGGTTTATTCAATTGAAGGAAATGTTTACGAGAATATCGATTATAAGAGAGATTCTAAGATTACGGCTTGGGTAAATATTATGTATGGTTGTGATAAATTCTGTACGTATTGTATTGTTCCTTATACAAGGGGTAAACAAAGAAGTAGAAGAGCTTGTGAAATTGTAAGAGAAGTTGAAAAACTCGTTAGTGAAGGGTATCAAGAAGTAACTTTACTTGGTCAAAATGTCAATGCCTATGGGAAAGATTTAGAAAGTGAAATGACTTTTGCTGGTCTTTTAGAAGCGGTTGCTAAGACTAATATTCCAAGAGTCCGTTTTGTTACTTCCCATCCTTGGGATTTTACTGATGAAATGATTACCACGATTGCTAAGTATCCTAATATTATGCCTTATATTCATTTGCCTTTGCAGTCTGGTTCTTCCAGAATTTTAAAATTAATGGGTAGAAGATATACTAAAGAAGAGTATTTAGAACTCTTTGATAAGATGAAAAAAGAGATACCTGGGGTTGCTATTTCTACCGATATAATTGTTGGTTTCCCTGGAGAGACTGAATCTGATTTCCAAGAGACTTTAGAAGTCGTTAAGCATTGTAAATATGATGGTGCTTATACTTTTATCTTTTCTCCTAGAGTAGGAACTCCCGCTGCTTCTATGCCTGATGATACTCCTCTAAAAGAAAAAGAAGATAGATTACACCGTTTAAATGAGTTAGTAAATAGCTATTCTTTAGAAAATAATCAAAAACTATTAAATAAGACCGTACCCGTTTTAATCCAAGGAATAAGTGAAAAAGGTTCCGATAAAGTCTATGGCTATACCGATACTATGAAACTAGTAAATGTAGTTGGCTCTAAGGATTTAATTGGTAAAATTGTTAATGTAACCATAACTGATGCTAAGAGTTTTAGTCTCGATGGAATTATAAAGTAATTAGAAATAATTGCTTTTTTTCTTTCCTTTAAACTAAATATAATATATAATGAAGATGGTGATAATAATGCAAAAGAAAAAGGGTTTTACTTTAGTGGAGTTATTAGCGACTATTGTTATTTTAGCTATCTTAGCTTTAATTGCAGTTCCTAATGTTTCTTCTTTAGTAAGAAAAAGCAAGACAAATATGTTCTGTAAGAAGGTCGAAAGTATAGAAGGTGCGGCTAAATATTATGCTCAAGATTATTTAAGTGATTTAGCTACGACGGATGGTACTATAGTAGCTAATAAAATTCCTCTTCGTTTTTTAGTTGAAAAAGGATATTTAAAAAAAGATAAAGAAAAATGTACCATAGGAGTTGATTGTGTAACCGATCCTCGCGATAATTCTTCTTTAGATAATAATTATATCGATATTTATTCCGAGAATAATCGCTTATATGGAAGATATTTATACAATGACAGTGATATTCAAAATAAAGTCTGTGGTGACAAAGTAACTTATAATATTAATGAATATGGAACCTACACGGAATCTGGTGATTTTACTAGCTATAGTCGTTTTGATGTTAATTCGTCTACAGAATCGGAAAACGGCAATCCACGGGGAAATTTAAATTTTACTTTTGATCTTTATATTGATGGGAAGAGAGTAGCTACTCAAGTTGATAACTTTCATCGTGAGAACACTTATAAAAAAGGACAAACTTATCGGATAACTAATATTCGTCCTAAGACTGGTTATTCCTGTCAAAAATATGGTTTTGGCAACAGCGCTGGGACCTTTGCTTTAAGTGGCGTTTTAACGAGTGATAGTACATCTATTGATATTGTCTGTCTTGAAAAATAAGGTGGCTTATGAATAAATTAAATAGAAAGGGTTTTACTTTAGTAGAATTATTAGCAGTCATTGTCTTAATGGCTATTCTTTTGACCGTGGCGGTTCCAGCAATCACCAAAGTAGGTAAAAGCTTAAAAACAGAGTCTTTTTGTAGTAAAATTAAAATTATTGAGGCCGCTGCTAGTGAGTATGCTAATGATTATTTTACAGGAAAAGAAAATTCGGGAAGTAATAAAGTTAGTTTAGATAATATCTCTCTTACGGATTTAGTAAATATGGGATATTTAAAAAGTGATGTGAGTATTGGTACTGATAGTAAAGGAAATCCTACGACTTGTAACCTATATAAAGCTGACTCTAAATGTATTTTAGATCCTAGAGATTCTTCATCGATGGATTATGAAACGGTTCGGATTTGGAGTGCTAATAATAAATTGTATGCTACTTATCGTTATAAAGAAAGTGATATCAATAAGACTGGGGACTCCCAAATAGTTGATGGTGTTTGTGGTAGTAATATGCTTTATGAAGAAAAGATTGCTGATGCTGGGGTTGTACAGAATACCGTTAGTAATGATGCTAACTTTTTCAATGTGACCGTTAAGCCAATTAAAGTTAAAGAAAGTGGCGAGGTATATGGCTGGTCAAATTATTATTCTTATCGGACAGTAAGACCCGATAATATTCCGGGAAATTACTATATTAGTACGATTAATATTAACTACGAATTAGGTAATAACACTACTATCGAACTAAGTGTTGGTAATTACTTTGATGTAAGATTAACGAGCGGTAATTCCAAGATTATTGATTTTTCTGAAAATCATTTAGGAAATGCTGATATTAGCTTTAGAGCTGCCTTAAACTCTACTACCAGGGTTAATGACGCCTTTGCTAAAGTTACTAAAGTCGCTATAAATTGGCGCAAAATAACTTGAATTATTTGCAAAAAAATGAGTATTATGTTATGATAAATAAACTTTTTAGAGGGGAGAATGTATATGCAAACAGTATGTCTAATCGGACGACCAAACGTCGGCAAATCAACACTTTTTAATCGTCTAATTGGCGAAGCAAAATCTATTATTATGGATACTCCTGGTATTACTAGAGATCGTATCTATGGCAATGTTACTTATAAAGAAAAGAAATTTTTACTTATCGATACTGGGGGAATTGACTTAGGTCAAGGTGACTTTAATAAAGATATTAAAATGCAGGCCGAATTAGCCATTGATGAGTCTGATTGTATTGTCTTCGTTGTAGATGGTCGTTATGAACTTAACCAAAATGATTATGAAATTCGTAATATGTTAATTAAGTCGGGAAAAAAAGTAATAGTGGCCGTTAATAAACTTGATAATCCCAAATTAGAACAAGAAAATATTTATAATTATTATGAATTAGGCTTTCCCATTGTTTTACCAATTAGTGGGACCCATAATTTAGGAATTGATGATCTCTTAGATGAAATTACTAAAGAAATGGCTGATGATATAGCTCCAGTAAACGATAATTTGAAATTTTCTATTATTGGACGACCTAATGTAGGTAAGAGTAGTTTGATTAATGCTTTATTAGGTGCTAATCGGGCTATTGTCTCCGATGTTAGTGGGACTACTAGAGATGCGGTTGATACTGATTTTCGTTATAACGGTGAGACAATGACCGTAATTGATACCGCTGGTATGCGAAAAAAAGGTAAGGTTTATGAGAATATTGAAAAGTATTCGATGATTAGAAGTTTAAAAGCTATTGAACGTAGTGATGTCTGTTGTGTCGTTATTAATGCTGAAGAAGGTATAATTGAACATGATAAGCATATCGTTAGTTATGCGATAAATGCGGGTAAAGCTGTCGTTTTAGTGGTTAATAAATGGGATACGATTAAAGACTTTGATACAGCTTTAAAAGATTGGAAACAAAAGATTAAAAATGAATTTCAATTTATTCCTTACGTTAAGACCGTTTTCTTGAGTGCTAAAACCAAAAAGAGAGTATCTATGTTACTACCAGCTATCATTGAAGCTTATAATAATTCTGTTAAAGAAGTACCAACTAATGTTTTAAATGATGTTATAACGGAAGCATATAATCTTCATGAGGCTCCTTCTTATAAAGGCAAAAGACTTAAAATATATTTTACTCATCAGACTGGGAGCAAACCACCTAAAATAACTTTTGAGGTCAATAACAAAGGCTTAGTCCATTTTAGTTATGAACGTTATTTAGAAAATAAAATTCGTGAAGCTTTCGATTTTACGGGCACACCAATCATTCTTCAATTTAAAAATCGAAGTGAAAAATAGAAAGAGATTTATATGAAAAATAAAGATAATATTATATGGGGTGTTTTATTAGTAGTTTTAGGAGTGATTTTTGGCTTAAATGCTTTAGGCTTAACAGAAATTAACATCTTCTTTGATGGCTGGTGGACCTTGATTATCATTGCCTTTGGTTTATCTGGCTTATATAAAGA
>CAKOOW010000050.1 GCA_934098445.1 uncultured Bacilli bacterium | reverse complement strand
GACAAACACACACTAAAGAAAAAGCTGTCAATATCGTCGTCAACACAAATTTCAACGGTTTCATCTTAATATTGTTTAAAGTAAATTTCAAGGCGTACTTACTCTTAAAATCCGCACTTCTTAAGGCAATATTTTTTTCATCATTCTTTAGCATAACAATTGTATCATTAATGACTTTCCCATCTTGCATAGTAATTAAGCCACTACCAAACTCATTAGCTAAAGTCTTATCATGAGTAACAACAATCACACATTTCTTGGTACTAATAGCTTTTAAAAGTAGCATAATCTGTCTTGAAGTTGCTGAGTCTAAATTTCCGGTTGGTTCATCAGCGAGAATAATATCGGGATTTTTAACTAAGGCTCTTGCTATAGCTACTCTTTGTCGTTGACCACCGGAAAGTTCATTAATCTTCCGTAGTTTTAACTCTTCTAGGCCAACCGCTTTTAAGACCTCATCAACTTTATTTAAATTACTTTGATTACTAAGTTCTAAAGCTAGTTTAACATTATCATAAACATTATATTCTAAGAATAAATTATAGTCTTGAAAGATAAAACCAACACAAGTATTACGATATTTTACTAAGTCTTTCTTGGATAAACTAGATACTTCGATATTATCTACTTTAATATGACCACTATCAATCTTATCAAGTCCTCCTAAGACATTAAGTAATGTTGATTTCCCAGAACCACTCTCCCCGGTAATAAAATATAACCCCGTACTAGGTATTTTAAAACTAACATTATCTAGTCCTAAAGTATCTTTAGTCTTCTTGGCTTTATAAGTCTTTGTAACATTTACTAATTCTATCATATATAATCCTTTACTATAAGAATAGTATACAAAAAAAATTAGTATTTGAAAACCATTCTTTTCATATAACGCTAAAAAGTTTTTTTGACCGATTGGAAAAAGTCTCAATTTTAAAAAGTTTTTCCAATTGACTGGAAAAACTTTTTAAAACTAAATTTCTGTTTGATTTACATTTTCAATAATATTAATAAGTTCACGAGCTCTTTCATTAATCATTTTATTTAATAGACTTAATCTTTCATTGAAGACATTATATCTATCGTGTTTTTTAAACTTAAAATCTACTACTTTTCTTAAAAGAGCAACTTGCTTTTTACTACAATAATGATTTGTCATAAATTTTTAATGTGTACATATAAGTCCTCCCCTCTTTAATTAAATATTCATTATCATCATAGTATCATTTAAACTTAGATAAGTAAATCAGTGTTTAACTTTTCTTAATAATACTAATTTTCATTTACAATTTTTTTCCAAAAAAGTAATTATATTATATAGTAAACTAGTCAAATAGCATTGATGTTTTAATCATCAACACTATTTGATAAAGTACAAAAAAGACTTTACTCTTCATATGAATAAAGTCTCTTTGTATAAGTTTAAAAGCAAAATATTATCAATCTATATATTTATTTCTAATTCTTTACCATTTACTTTTAAATGATAATTTTCTATTTCATCAATAGTCTTTCCATAATAAGTTCTTACATCATAATTTTTGTTTCTTAAAGTATGAAGAAAAGCAAAATCTTTATTAGAATTATCTGTTACTTTAGATATATCATCATCTAATACTTGAACAAATATATAATAACTTTCTGGTAATTTATAAATTTCAATTAAATAATTACCTTCATTATATGAATAGGAAGATATAATTACATCAAAATTATACGCTTGATAACCATCATTATTTTTATAATAGTAAATACTATTAGGAAAATTCCTAAAAACAGCATATCTAGGTTCATCACCAGAATAATAAAGAGAATTATCGTGGCGGCAAGTGCTTGATGTTAAACAAGCATTTGTAGATGATTGAAATTTAACATTTCCAATCATTCTATCAGCATCGAAAGTTCCTATATAAGCTAAAATTATTTGAGTAATAACTATAACCCATTTTAATTTTTTATTAAAGATTTTCTTTTTATAACTGTGTAAATGCATTATTAAGTAAAAAGCAGCAATTAACCTTAATAATATTATCGGAGTAACATCCATATAAAATTCCATTATTCCTAAAAAGGATATAAAGCCGGTACTTGCTACTAAAGCTAAAAAAGCAAATATATCCAAAACCACAAAAGTTTTATCTTCCTTATCGATTATCGAATTCATAAATTATTTTAACTCCTTTTTATCAATTTAAAAAATAGAATTACTATTTCCAGAAATTTCTTGTCAAAAAGAGACTTTATACAAATATAAAATAAAGTTTCTTTTATATATAACTAATTTTGTTTCTTTTCTTTAAACCCAATTTTTTCACCATTGATTTTTAATTCATAACTAGCAAAATCATCAACAATTTTACCATAAAAATTATGAATTTCATAATTCGGATCGTATGCCACTTTTAGCATTTCAAAATCTTTATCCGTATTATCTTCTATATCATCTATTTTACCATTCCCAATTATTTTAACACTAATAAAATATTTTTCCTCTGTTAATTTGTAAGCATAAACATCATAATTATCATCGTTATATAAATATGTTTCATAGTACCGTTGATAGTCATAATCCCAATAATTATTTTCTAATTTAAAGTAAGAAATATAAAGCTTGTGAAAAAATATATATTCATTTTCTGTATTATAAAAAATAGTACCTTCTTTACATTGTTCATTGTATTTACACATGTCTAGGGCATTATCAAATTTTCTAAAAGCAGAAACAATAACTTCAAAAGAAACACCAAATATAATCGTTAATGGATATGCTATTTTCAACCATTTTCTTTGTTTTCTAGTTAGAAATCTATTAGAAAAAAACCAACTTAGAGATATCACAGTTACAATAGAAGCGAGTACATCTGCAACTTGTAATCCACCAATTGTAACAGACGGAAAATTTATTACAGTCATAGTAATTCTATTTAACCAATATATAATGCATAAAATAATAGCAAATAGCGAATAATCTTTTTTCATATAATTAACCATCCTTTATTTATCTAACTAAACTATATCATATAATTTAAATAAATCATATAAAAAAAGCTTAAATCAACTAATATGAAATAAAGCTTTTTATGTTTCTATATACTATTATTTTTCTTCTTTATCTGGTCCTACATAAGTAAGAGTATCTCTATGTTTTTTCTTATTGTTTTCAGAATTTATGGTGTGTTCTTTAAAATATTCATCACTTCTTTTCTTAACATCATCAAATACTTTTAAGAGTTCAAAATAATAATTATGAGCTTTGTAATTGCCTTCCTCGGTGTAATCATTTCCTTTTTTTAGATTGTACCGTTCATATTTATCTATAATATAATCTTGAGCATATTCATAATAGCAGTACGCATATCCAGGAAATCCGTCATAACAGTGAAATTCATTTGAGTCTGTTTGCATTTCATAATTTCCAATATATATAAAATTACTTAAGACGTCTTTTCTTTGAAAATGGATAACATAAGTATAATCATAAAGAAAGCCATATTCATCTGGTACTTGTTTTACAACCCTTGGATTACAATAATTATATGAAGTAGAAACACCAACTATATATTTTAATTTATTTAAATCATCAAGGCTCTTTGGAATATTGTTATCCTTGGTTATTTTAACTCTAAAAGCTTTTTCTTGTCTTGAAATCTTTTTCTCATCAAAAGACATCATATTAAATATTAGATATTTTCCATTATATTCTGGATATTTGTCACTTTTTATTTTCCAAGCAAACGTATCACCAACTACCCAATTTTCCATTTTTAATTTATCAACATCTTTTACCATTCTATCTTCCCAACTTTGATTTCTTCACCATAGATATTTTTAGCATTAACAAATTTGTTTTTATGCTTCTTATTTAAAATAGCATCGAATATAGTATAACTTGTAACTGCTAGAATCATAGACTAATATTAAATTACCTTTTCTCGTATTCTTAATTTTGTAATATAAATTTTCATTTATTTCTTTAGGAAAATTTTCTTCAAACAAATGATAATACTTCGAATTATAATTCCTTTTACAAACTAAAATTTGATTCTCTAAATGCTTCAAATCATCATGGTTTAATTGTTTTATAATATCATTACTATCTGACTTATTATAATCAAAAATATAAAATTCGTCGGCATACCTAAAAGCATTTGGAGTCTGAAAAATCAACTTCTCTGTTTTGGGGCTTTTTATTCTAATTTCATTGTCAAAGTTTAAATTTACTAAATTATTATTTTGAAATATTATGAAAGCTATTATTAATACTAAAATAAATTCTAAAAACAATATTTTTTTCATCAATTATCAACACTTTCTGAATAAAAAACTATGAAATCAACATTCCAAGCGTAAGGCTTTATAAGATTTATAAACTGTAAAATATATTCAAAATTATTAGCCAAAGCTCCAAATCAAACAGGATTCTTTTGCCATTAAGTAAAATCATACAAACTCTCTGTATCATAATAATATGACCTATATCTAAATGGCTTTATTAGAGCAACATTTGAAGTATCAGTTATATCTTTATCATTATTATCTTTTATAGACAAGATATTACCATAAGCATCATAACTATAGGTACATACTTCTTTATAATTGCTATCATAGATACCAATAATATCATCAAAAGCATTTTTCTTATAATAGTAAGTTTTATTATTATAAGTAAAACCTAAGAGACTATTATTGTCATCTCGTAAAAAGTATATCATATAATTTAAATAAATCGTATAAAAATATATTTCTTATGTCCAAGAAATCTTGGTTCATATCTATACCTCGTACCACTTTTTAATAATCAACATATACTATCTATAAGGAGAGAATTATGAAAAAAATATTTAGTATTATCATATGTTTAGTATTAATTTTAATGATTAGCTTACTTAGTGTTCACAATAAGAAAGATGAAGATAAGTCTTTAACCAAAGTGAAAGTAGCCGAAGTAACTCATTCTGTCTTTTATGCTCCTTGGTATGTTGCTATAGAAAATAATTATTTTAAAGATGAAGGGTTAGACATTGAACTAATCTTAACACCAGGGGCTGATAAGGTAGCAGCAGCCGTCTTATCTAATGATGTTAATATTGGTTTTGCTGGTTTAGAAAGTACAGTCTATGTCTATAATGGTGGTGAGGATGATTACTTAGTTAACTTTGCTGGTCTTACGAAAAGAGATGGTCAATTTATTTTAAGTCGTTCTAAAGATGATAACTTTAATTTAGAAAAGTTATATGGTAAAGAGGTTTTAGTGGGGCGTCAAGGAGGAATGCCAGCTTTAAATTTCTTAAATGCTCTTAAGAAAATGAATGTTGATAGTAAGAAAATAAATCTTAACTATTCGGTTGAATTTGCGGCTCTATCAGGATCATTTATTGGCGGGATGGGTGATTATGTTAATCTTTTTGAACCTACAGCAACTAAATTAGAAAAAGAATCCTTAGGATATGTAGTTGCTAGTATTGGGGAATATTCAGGTGAAATGCCCTATACTACTTACTATGCAAGAAAAAGTTATATCGAAAGTAATAAAGATATAATTGATAGATTTAGGAAAGCCTTAAATAAGGGGTTAGAATTTGTTAAAAATAACGAACCAGAAGTAGTAGCAGAGATTATTCATAATCAATTTAAAGATGAAAGTCTTAATAATTTAACTACGATGATTAAAAGATATAAAGATTATGATTGTTGGTATAATGATACTCATATTAAAGAGATAGCTTATCAGAATTTAGAACAAGTTATGTTAGATAATAACCTAATAGAAAAGAAAATAGATTTTAATATTCTTGTTAATAATAATTAATAAATTCTAAGGAAATATAATGTCTAAAGTTTTAGAGATTAAAAATTTAAGTAAAGAATATCATACTCTTAAAGGAGAAGTTTTAGCCTTACAAGATATTTCTTTTGATGTCGAAGATAAAGACTTTATAGCTATAGTAGGTCCTTCAGGATGTGGTAAATCTACTATTCTATCAATTTTAACTGGTCTGGATAAAGATTATGATGGTCTTATAGATACTCATAATAAAAAGATTGGTTATATGCTACAAACAGATTGTCTTTTACCCTACTTAACTATCTGGGATAATGCTATTCTAGGACTTAAATTAACAAAGACGCTTACGAAAGAAAGTATAAATTTTACCAAGAGTCTTATTCACAAATATAATCTAGATGAATTTATAGATAAGTATCCTAGTAGTTTATCAGGAGGAATGCGTCAAAGAGTAGCTTTAATTAGAACGCTTGCTACTAATCCGGATATCTTACTTCTTGATGAACCTTTTAGTGCCTTAGATTATCAAACTCGTTTAGAAGTAAGTAATGATGTCTATAAGATTATTAAATCCCTAGGAAAAACAGCTATTATTGTAACTCATGATATCGGAGAAGCTATTGCAACCTCTAATAAAGTTATTGTTCTATCGAAAAGACCGGCTATTATTAAGAATATTTATGATATTAAACTTAATAATCCTAAGAATCCTATTCTTAATAGAAAAGATCCTAAGTTTAATGAATACTTTGATATTATTTGGAAGGAGTTAGAAGAATATGTCTTTTAAACAAAGAGCTTACTTAAGAAAAATAAAAAGAAATAATCTTTTGATACTTATTATTCAAATAATAATTATTAGTAGTTTCTTAATTACTTGGGAGTTCTTAAGTAAATATAATATTATTAATAGTTTTATCTTCTCTAGTCCTAGTAAAATCATTAAGACTTTAATTAGTCTTATTAGTAATCATAACTTCTTTAAGCATTTATTTACGACGACTAAAGAAGTCTTAATTTCTTTTGGACTAGGTTTTATCATAAGTCTTTTATTAGCAACACTATTCTATTTAGTAAAACCTATTTATCGTGTCTTAGATCCTTTTATTACGATGTTAAACTCACTACCGAAAGTGGCGATTGGTCCTTTGATTTTAATTTGGTGGGGTGCTAATATTAAATCAGTTATTATTATGGCGTTACTTATTAATCTCATCGTCAGTTTAGTTACTATTTATACAGGGATGCTAAGTGTTAATAAAAATCATTTACTACTATTTAAAAGTTTTAAAGCAAGTAAATGGCAAACTCTTTATTACTTGATTATTCCTAGTAGTATCTCTAGCATATCTTCTGCCATAAAGTTAGGACTATCTTTATCTTTTATTGGAGTTATTATGGGAGAATTTCTAGTCAGTAAAGAAGGGATTGGCTATTTAATTATCTATGGAACGCAGGTATTTAATTTAGACTTAGTCTTAACTGGAGTTGTAGTCTTAATTATCTTATCTTATATCTTTTATAAACCAGTGGCCATCTTAGAAAATAAAATGCTTAATAGAGCTTAATAAGCTCTATATACCAAAAATATTGAGATTAGTTAATCTCAATATTTTTTATTAATTAGTACTATCATCAGTTGTATTATCCGCTACTTGGGAAATAAATATCTTTATTTCTAATTTAATACTAGGCTTATCTGGATACTGATTCTTATAATTATAAGCTAAATGTCCCCATTTCGTATCAAGGGCATCATCTCCTGATTCAAAAGGCCAATTAACATCAATAGTATATTTAGCTTGTCCAATCTCGGCATCTAAAACGGAACTAGAAATATCAAAGTTAAAC
>CAKOOW010000049.1 GCA_934098445.1 uncultured Bacilli bacterium | reverse complement strand
AATCTATACTCCGATTATTATTATTTTAGCTATTCTGGTTACTATTTTACTACCTTTAATCTTTAAAGTGTCTTTGAAAACTAGTCTTTATCGTAGTTTAACTTTCTTAGTTATTTCTTGTCCTTGTGCGATTGCCATATCCGTGCCATTATCTTATTTTACAGGAATAGGAGTGGCTAGTAAGAAGGGAATCTTAGTTAAAGGAAGTAATTATTTAGATAATTTAAGTAATGGGAATAATATAATATTCGATAAGACAGGTACTTTAACGAGTGGGAGTTTTTCGGTTGAAGAGTTAGAGGTCTTAGATAAAGATTATTCTAAAGATGAAGTAGTAGAAATCTTAAGAAAAGGAGAGTCTTTATCGAATCATCCTATTGCTAAGTCAATAGTAAATCTTAAGAAAGAGAAAGTAGATACAAAAGATATTAAAGATTTTAAAGAGATAAGTGGTAAGGGGATTAGTTTTAAATTAGATGATAAGGATATTTTAATTGGGAATAGTAAGTTATGTGGATGTAAGATAGATACGGATTTACATTTGAATATTAATGGGAAACATATAGCATCAATAGTTATTAATGATGGGATTAAAGATAAGGCTAAAGAGACAATTAATTACTTAAAGAACAATAATTTTAAGACTTATATGTTTACAGGAGATAAGAAAAGGGTTGCTTTAGAGATAGGACATACTCTGGGAATAGATGAGATTAAGTATGAGATGTTACCTCAAGATAAGTTTAAGGCTTTAGAGAGTATTAGTAACAATAATATAACGATCTTTGTTGGGGATGGGATTAATGATGCCCCCGTTTTAAAGAGAGCGGATATTGGTATTTCTATGGGTGGTGTTGGGAGTGATGCTGCCATAGAAGCTAGTGATATTGTCTTAATGAGTGATGATTTAGATAGGATACCTTTAGCGATAGATATTTCTAAATATACGAAGAAAATTATTAAAGAGAATTTAATCTTTGCAATGAGTGTTAAGGTTTTAATATTGTTATTAAGTACTTTGGGGTATGCTAATATGTGGTTAGCGGTATTTGCAGATACGGGGGTTACTTTACTTACTATTATTAATACGTTAAGAATTATGAAGAAATTTAGGGAAGAGTAGTTTTACTTTTCTTTTTATTGTCTTTTTTTGAATTTAGGGCTGGACAAATGATTAAAATAGTGTTAATATTTGGCTAGCGGTGAGAAATATAAGTATTATGCTTTAAGAGTCAGGTTAAAGAATAATTTGACTTAAGATAGAGAGTATTATTTATGGAAAGAGGATGGTAATATGGAGCTTAAACAACTAGATATAAATGAATTTTATAGAGAAGAGAATGCTTATTATATAAAAAATGGAATGAGTGTTCCGGAAGGATTAGGAAGTCTTATACTTATTACTCCTAAACAGACAATTGGAGTTTATAATATTCCGGGACTTGATAATTCTAAAGAGATGGTGGATGGTCTTGGGAGTCATGGAGAGACTTTAGATGAAGTATTAGCGGGTATTTATAATGTTTCTTTAGAGAAATTAGGCTATAAGAGGGATAAACAGCTTAATGATATTATCTATGGAAGAGGATTAAACTTTATAGTATTAACACTTATTAATGAGATTAATTTAAGAAGTGTTGTAATAGAGATTCCTAAAGTAATTAATGAATATCAATATGCCTCTTTAGTTAATCTGAGTAAAATATTTAAAAGTTTAGGAATAACAGTGATGGGAAACATCTCTTTATATAATCCTTTATTAGGAGATTATGATAAATCTGATATTAAGGCTTTATATAAGAATTATGAGACCTTAGATGATGATACTTTAAGGGCTTTAAAGGAATTAGTGATACCTAATGATAAGTATCATCTAAAAAATCAAAAATATGAAGAAAGGGCGTATTTATATAGAGAAGAAAAGAAGTCTTTTAAAAGATAAAATTACTTGCTAAGCATTCTTTAGAGAGGTAAAATACTAGGATACATGGGGGATTATATGACAATAAATTTATATCAGTATTTTAAAAAATATTCCAAAGAAGAGATGAATTTAGTGATAAATAGTCTTTCTTTAGAATATCAGAATTTAATTAGACGTTTATATGATAAGAATGGGTATTTTATTGATAAGAATCTCTTAACGAGAAAGGATTATTTAGATAGTGAGTATCTTTTGATAGTATTACTTCCTAGGAAGTTAGAGAATGTTCATATAATTAATACGTCTTCGATATATGATTTGTTCTATGAATATAAGGCTTATCTTATTGATGAGATTGTGTCTTTATTAAGTGATAATTATAAAGAGATTATCTTTCAAAGAGAGAGGTTTCTTAGTGGTCAAGATAATACTTATACGGTAGAAGATAATAAAGTCTTTTTTAATAGTATTTATCCTTTGGTGGGAGAGTTACTTAAGGAAGATAAGATTACTAAAGATAAAGAAAATCTTAAGATTGGTAGGGGTAAGAGTTTATATGATTTATTAGGAGACTATAAAAAAGAAGAAGTAGATAGAGTTTTAGGAACATTAGATCCTAGAGAAAAAGAATTATTATTATTAAGATATACTAAGAATTATGAGTATAGATGTGAGGCAGTGCTTTTAGATAAAAATACAAAGAAGAGAATAGATTCTTTAGTATATAATAAGATTAAAAGAAGTCTTAAAGAGGGAAGAAGTATTAAGTTATATAATTCTAATCTTTATATTAGTTTAAAAGAGTATTCTAAAGAAGAAGTAAGACTTGCAATTATAAGTTTAAGTTCTTTAGAAAGGGATTTATTATATAAGAAGTATGATAGTAATTTTAATGTCCTAGAGAGTTTTAAGAGTGAAAGTAGTAGTGTCAAAAGAAGAGTAGAATACTTAGTAACGGTAAAGATGCCAAGACTTATTGATGATAAGATGTTGAAGGAAGACTTTTTTAGAGATTTGAATCTTATTTATGATAATCATACCCAAGAAGAGATAATGGAGGGAATAAAGCTGCTTTTAGATAGTGATTATCAGGTACTTATTAAATACTATAGAAATTTAGAGCTTAATAAAAATATAGAATTTAAAGATAGAGAGATTCTAAGTGAAGTAATCTATTTCAAATTACAAAGAATTTTAGGGAATAGTAAGGTTTATAAGAGAAGTATAAATTTATTATTTCAGTATAATAAATATTCTAAAGAGAAGATTATTTGTTGTATAAATGATTTATCTAAAGAAGAAAGAGAACTTTTAAGACTTAAGTATGATAGTGAGTATAACTTGAAGAGTGAGGCTCGTTATTTAGAAAAGAAAGTTTTAAAAGAGATAGATAAAATAGAGAAGAGAATTGGGGTACTTCTAAAGGGTGAGGATAATCAAAGAAACGATTTATTAGCTCTATATAAGAATTATTCCAAGGATGAGATAATGCTGGTTATAGATGGGTTATCTGTAGAAGAAAGGAATTTAGTATTCTTAGGATATGATAGGGCTTTAAAGAAAAAAGCCGGTAAGATTCCGTTAGAAAATAGTGAACTTAGTAAATATAAAAATCTTATTTATAGAAAGATTCCTAGATTACTAGCTAATAAAAATAAATATGTGAAGAAGTTGGGGCTTTTCTTAAGATTTAAGGAGTATCCAGAGAATGAAATTCTTCAGGTGATTAATAGTTTAAGTTCGGAAGAAAAAGAACTCTTAAGACTAAGATATGATGAAAATTATAATTTTAAAGAAGAGTCTATTTATTTAGAAGAAGAGATTAAACAAAAGATATATAAGATAGTTGGTAAGATGGAAATGATTTTATGTAATTTTCATAAGAGAAATAGTTATCTAAATGACTTATTTTATAAATATAATAATTATTCAAAAGAAGAGATTTTAAATGTTGTAGAGGATTTAGGTACTAAAGAAAGAGAATTATTTAATTTAAGATATGATGAAGAGTATAATCTTAAGAATAGTTTTAATGCGTTAGATAGTAAGACTAAACAGAAGGTTTATATTTTCTTCTCGGGAATCTTTAGAAATCATTTAGAGGCTGCTAAAACTAAAGCAAATAGAGATAAGTATATTTTTAAGAGAATTGAAGTAGCTAGATATGTTTTAGAAAATAGTTATTTAAAGGAATTAAATGCGCTTTTAGATAATAAAGTCTTAATGGTTATTTTAATGGAAAAAGGGTATATTAATGGATATTGTTATTCAAGGATGGAGATAAGTATCTTACTAGATATGGATATCGTTTTAATAGAAGATATTCTTAAGATGTATGATAAGAAAGATAAGACTTTAAGATTGGAGAAGAAAGAGGATGGACAAATATAGTTTTAATTATCAGGAAATTTATAAGAGTTATTTTAGTCTTATTGAAGGGGTTAAAAGGGAGTATAGTTTCTTAAAGATTAGTGGGAAAGATTATACTAATCTTGTTAAGAAGGGTATTTTAATGAGTATTCAAGAACTTCAGGAAAATGCTAATTTGGAATTTAAAATTAGTCTTTTAAATAATTTAAGATTCTTATATAAGAAAATTTTAAAAGAAGAACTAAGAGATAATTCTTATGGGGTATTAAATAATTATTTTAATAGTATATGCATTAATATAAGTGATTATAAAGTCTTTTTAGAGGGGTTAACTAAAGTCTTAAAGTTTCTTAAAGAAGAGGAGATTATTCTTAAGAGTAGTCTTACCGACCGATTAATTCAGGAGAATAAGAGTTTTTATTTACTTGGTAGTGGTCTTTATAGATATAGAGATAATCTAAAGAATGAACATCTTAAAGATATTAATATTAATGTGATTAGTTTATCTTATTATGTAGAATATAAATTAGAAGTAGAAAGTCTTAAAGAAAAGAAGAATTTATATTTAAGATATAAAGATTATACTAAAGAAGAAGTGGATTTAGGACTTAGTAGTTTAACTAAGAGTGATAGAGATTTAATTAGTTTTAGATATACTAAAGATGGGGATTATATTCCTAAGAAGATAGATCAAGAAAGTACTAAGAGATTAAGTTATCTTTTAAGAGAGATGCTTCCTAGTATACTTAAGAAACAAAAACTAGAGAAGAAAAGAATGGCTATAGAAGGATTGTTTTTGGTAGAAGAAAGACATCTAGTTAGAGAAGCTATATTATGGTTACCTAGTAGATATCAGGGAAAAGTTAAGTACTTAAGCCAAATGTATTATCAATATAAGGATAAGATTTTAGAAGATAATGAGTTTAGAGAAGTAATATATCCTTTACTTAAGAAGTATTTAGTTTTTATTAAGTATTTAAAGAATAATGATTCTAAAGAAAAACATATTAAGAGTATTTATGAAATCTTTAGAGAATATCAAAAGAAAGATGTTCTTTTAGTAGTTAGTAATTTATCTAATAAAGAAAAAGATTTATTAGGACTTAAGTATAAGGAAGATTTATATCCTAAAGAAGAGTATCATCTAGGTAAAGAAGAGAGTAAGGCTCTAGAAAGATTAATTTATGGTAAGATGAGTAGACTTCTAAAGAAAGGGTTAAGTATTAGTAGAGTTAATAATAATCTCTTAGATAAGTTAGATTATTATAGTAAAGAAGAAGTAATAACGGTAATAGAGGCATTATCTTTAGAAGATAAGAAATTACTTGGACTTAGATTTACTAAAGAAGGAGATACAAAAGAAGATTATCATTTTCTAGAGCAAAATACGAAGGCAAAGATAAATAATTTAATTTATAATAAGATAACTAATATGTTAAAAAGAAATAGAAAATTATATAATCTAGGGATTATTATGTATCTTAAGAATAATTATCTTCTTAATAGGATAAATATAAGTCTTAATGATGATTATATTTATATGATCTTATTAAAATATGGTAGAGTAGATAAAGAATATAGTGAGCAAGAGATAGCTGGTATTTGTGATTATAAGAAAGAAGAAGTCGAAAAATTATTAGAATTTTTTAGAAGTTCTTATCATGAAGATAAAGAGATGACAAGAAAATTACATTTATGAATAATTAATAAGTGGGAATGAAATTGGTTTGGGATAGTTAGGATTTAGGGTTATTAAATTCTTTAATTTCGTAGAAATTTTGTTTCAAACTATATAATCATTGTAGGATGGTTTTAAGACTATAGGTGATGGGTATGTAGTCTTTTTTTTATTAGTTATAATTATTTTTAGCCAAAAAAATATACCTATTTCTAGGTATATCTTTTGCTTTGAATGTTTTCTTTCAGATTATAATTTCCGAAAAAACATATCAAAACTAAACTCATATAAATAATTTATATCATAAAAAAATGGTTTTGACTAGTCCTAAAATGTATTTTTTACTAAATTTCTTACTTTAACGGTAGGAGAAATAGTAGTTTTTGACATAATTTCATTTTTGAGAACCCTTTTTGCCCAGTCGCCTTTATGAATATATCTTTTACATAATTTACTTTTAATAAGTTCGGATTTACTTAATTTACTTAGTTCATAGAACTCTTCAATATTCATGGCATAAACAGCATGACCATCAGCAAGCAAAGAATCAGTTTGTTTATCATAAAATTTATCTAAGACAACGCGACCATTAGGATAAACATAACCTACATAGCCATCAAAAGTTTTCTTCCCTTTAATTCTAAAAATAGGATTAGAAGCATCATACAAACTTTTTTTCGCCATAAAAAGCTCTAATAATTTTTTTTGATGTTGTTCTTTTGTCTTTGTATTTAAATTTTTTGTAGAAGTAGTGATATGCTCAATAATATCTTTTTCAAACGTTTTATCATCGGGTGGTAAAAGTTCCCAGTTAACTTGTAAATCCTTTAAATAACTCTTCATAAATTGGGATACTTCATCTAAATTCATTCCCGCAAAATCAAAATGAGAAAAATCAACTACTTTTAAGTCCGGATTTTCAATTAAAATATCACGATACATTTCATATAGAATCTTAGGCGTTATTACTTTTCCTTCACTAATATCGTAATTAACAGTGCTAAAAGTTCCGTTTTGTGTTATCTTGCCATCACCGGCTCCTACGACTAGGGAGATATTACTATTCATATAATCCTTATGTTCTTTAAAATAGTTAGAAACATAATATAAATAATTCTGTCTAGAGTCTAAATCAACATTTTTTACCTGCTTTAAATTACAATAGGCAAAATAAAATTCTAAAGTATCGGTATCATCATCACTTAAAGTACTAAAATCAATAGGATTACTGTGAATATAATTCATTATTTTATCTTGATATTTAAGAATATTAGTTATTGCGGTAACACAATCATTTATATATACTTTAATATTAAAAGAATTAATATATTTTATTAAATCTAGGATTGTAATATCATAAGAATAAGAATTATTTTCATGAATGTTTTTATTTAAACTAGCTATTTTAAAACTTCTAGAAATTGGATCTAATTTAGCTAGAGGGTCGATAGTGTTTTTCTTAAGGCTATAATATTCTTTTACATAATATAAATATCCTCTATATAGTGTAGGAAATTTCTTTTGTAAATCAGCCGGAGTTTTTAATTTTTTTAATATTTTAAGTTTTAACAAGGCTTCTTCTGTTAAAGCTTTTCTATATTCCGCATCAGAGTTGTATTTTTCCATATTTAGATTAATATTTAAATCTCTTTTAATACTTTCGTAAAAAGCATGTTCGGAAATTTCAATTCGACGC
>CAKOOW010000048.1 GCA_934098445.1 uncultured Bacilli bacterium | reverse complement strand
CTCATCAATTAAAATTGAATCAACTTCATCAACAATACAGAAATTAAGTGGTCTTTGCACACGGTCTTCTTTTCTAACCACCATATTATCTCTTAAATAATCAAAGCCAATTTCATTATTTGTTGAGTATAAAACATCACAGTTATAAGCCTCTTGCTTCTCCTTAGGAGTTAGTTCTCTTAAATTCAAGCCAACTGTAAGTCCTAAGAAACGATAAATATTTCCCATCCACTCGGAGTCACGTTTTGCAAGAAACTCATTTACAGTAACAATATGCACACCCTTGCCGGTTAGAGCATTCAAATAAGTTGGCATCGTCTCTGTTAAAGTTTTACCTTCACCAGTCTTCATCTCCGCAATATTACCAAAATGGATAGCTAAACCACCAACTATCTGAACAAAATAAGGTTTTTCTCCGATAACCCTATATGCAGCCTCACGAACTGTTGCAAATGCTGGAACAATTAAATCATCCAACTTAGTTCCATTATCTAACTGTTCTCTAAATTCTACTGTTTTATTTTTTAATTCTTCATCGCTTAATGCTTTATATTCGCTATCTAAAGCCATAATTTCATCAGCAATTTTTTCAAAACGACAAAGTTCTCTATATTCTGAATCTATTAATTTTTTAAAAAAATTCATATCATATCCTCCATAATCACATTTTTATTTTAGCACAACCCTCTGTATTTTCCTAGAAAAACCTCTATTTTTTCGCTTTATTAAGTGTTAAAGTTGGGATATTACTCATTTGATTTCTTTCTAATTTATTATTTTCCCACTTCTTCTGTCTCAACTTCGTATTTAAAATACTCAAAATACCTTGAACTTCTACTGCTGCCACTTTGTTTTTACCAAACAACTTAGCTAATAAAGGATAACCGATGATTAACTTTTTATTAACAAACATAACCTTATATAATTTACTTCTCTTATCATAGATAACTAGCAAATATTTATCATTACTTAAATTTTCTTTAATATTAAAATAATCTTCTAAACTTCCAAAATCAGCCTTATAATCATCGATTAAGTCACCATCTTTAATAACTACATAAGCACCATTTCCCTTATTATTAGCTAAAAACTCATATCCTTCCCTTAATAATTCTTCATTAAATCTAAAATTTTCCATTTTCCTTAACCTCCTGTATAATAAACCCAAACTAAATATAACCCATTGGGACTAGCCGTCATCATTTGCCCTTCTTTTTCCGACATTTCCAGCAATTCTTCTACATCCTTAATAGTATGTTTTCCTCTAGCGACATCTATCATCGCTCCAACCATATTTCTTACCATATAACGATAAAAACTCTTACCTACAAATTCTATTTCTAAAAAATTACCATTTCTAATAAAGTTTATCTCTTTAACAACGGCCTCATAATTATCTCTTTCACCAGCTGTAAAATTCTTAAAATTATGTACCCCTAAAAATACTTTACTACACTTTTTCATTACCTCAATATCCAAATTATAAGAATACTGCAAATAATATCTATCTAAAAAAACATTATATTCTCCTAAATTAATCTTATAGACATATTTTTTCCCCAAAGCACTTCTTCTCGCATGAAAATTATCACCAACATTTTCAATTTCCAAAACTCTTATATCTCTTGGCAGAATAGCATTTATAGCCTTCATTAACCTTTCAACTGGAATATTATAATCCAAATCAAAATGAATTACCTGTCCATAGGCATGAACCCCTTTATCAGTCCTTGAAGCTCCTTTTACAAAAGTATCTTTCTTATTTATAATACTTACAGCCTTCTCAAGCTCCCTTTGTATAGTCGGTAATTCATTAAGTCTTTGAAAACCATAATACAAACTTCCATCATAACTAATTTTCGCTTTATATCTCATTTACCCTCAACACTTCTATAAATTCCTTTAATTAATTCATTAATATCTAAATAATTCGATAAATTAATGTCTTTATCTTTAACCATTTTAATAAATTCAATAATCTTTGGACATTTAATATACTTATATAAATCCTCATTATATAAATCTTTCTTATCCCCAGTTACCACAACTTTACCTTTATGAAAAATAATATAATCATCTAAAGTATCTAAAAATGCCCCAATATTATCACTAACAATAATAATATTTTTACCATAATTTCCTTTTAATTTTCTTAAAACTTTCTTTAAATAATCAATATCTTTATAATTAAACCCTTTCTCATAATAGTCAAAAATATATACCAAAGGATTATAAAACAATACAAGCGCTAATTGAACTCTTTTTATTTCTGTAGTAGATAAAGACCCAAAACTTCTTCTTAAATACCCATCATTAAGTCCAACTAACTTTAAAGCATCATACATTTTCTTATTATAATCTTCATAATCAAGCTCATAAAACTTTGCTAAATAGTTCATTTCATCATAAACGGTCTTTGTCTTAAATTCTTTTAAAGGATTATTACTTAAATATCCAATATCTTTAATAGTCCCCGCTGGTTTTATCTCTAAACTACCACTAACTTTTATCTTCTTACCAATCAATAAATCCCTTAATAATCTTCCGGAAATTCCACTCACAAAAGTAATATTACTACTTTTAAAAGTACAACTAACATTATTTAATTTTCGCTCTTCATTAACAGAAGAACAGCTAACCTTATTTAAAATTATTTCCATATTGTCTTTATCATCTTTCTTTCATTAATGATAATCTCACTTAGTAATCCATAATACCCCAATTGAATAGATAAATCAACTAGAAAAGGTAAATTAAACCCCAATCTTTTCAGAATTTGCTCTTCTTTTAAACACTCTAAAGTCTTACCCTCCATAGCGATTCCTTTATCATATAGAATTATCAAATAATCACTATCTAAAAGATTTTCCATATCTGTCGTAATATTTATAATCGTAATATTATTACTCTTACAATACTTAACTATTCTTTTGATATCATTTTCTTCCATATTAACAAAAACATCATCAAATACTATATACTCACTATTTCTTATTAAAGCTTTAATAATCTTTAAATAATTCTTAAATCTCTTAGTACAAGTTGACACCCTAGTCTCTAAAACATTATCCAACTTAAAAAATTTGACAACCTTATTAACCCTTGCCTTTTCCTCATCTACTGTCAAATTTAAGTCATTAAGACTATCAAACAACTCATCTATTACCATATTAGTACTTGAATACCTATCATTAGTAATAACACTAACATATCTTTTTAATAAATAAAAATTATCTTTAACAATTTCCACACCATTGATTATAATGCTGCCGCCATACTTTAGATTTCCTGCTAAAATTCCCGCTAAGGTCGACTTTCCACAACCACTTGTCCCGATAATAGCCGTGTTTATCCCCTTATTAATTTGCATAGTAAGTCTATCAAATACAGTAAAGTCATTATATTGAAAAGAAATATTACTTAATTTAATAGACTCCATTATATCACTCCATTTTACCACTAATTAGTTATTATACAAGAAAGTTTCCTAAAAGAAAAGAAAATATTGGGTATTTTCTTCAGTTTTTGTTGGTATTTTCTGCCACCGTTTCTTTGCTTATAAAATGAATTATTTATTTTTTTCATTAATTCTAATGATTAACTCACCATCTTTACTATAGCCATACTTTTCCCTAGCATATCTTAAAACATATTCTGGGTCTTGAAGCTTTACTACTTCTTGCTCTAAAACTTCCTGTTTATCTTGAAGTTCTTGATATTCTTTTTCTAATTTCTTCTTTTGAATAATATTATTGCCAATAGCAACCCAGTCTCTAGCTAACCCACTAAAAACAACAATCACCATTCCTATTAAAAAGAGTAAAATTCCTTTTCTTTGTAAATTCTTAATATTTAAGGTCTTTTTCTTCTTTTTCATTCTACCAACACACCTTATCACCTAAATTTTATCATTAATTAAAACTTTTAGCTACAAAGATACTACAATTATCCTAAATTTTACATTTTCTTCAAAAGAAAAAGATAGAGTTACCTATCTAAACCATTCAAATTATCTTTTAATTATTTTCATCTGATTAATTTTTTTCCCACTAGAACCCCAAGTCCTAAAACAACTAGAAAATATATATGAAATATCCCTTTATTAAGAAAATAAAATAAGTCTATATAACCAATAACACTTAAATAGCTTAATAAAATATAGATAATAATCTTACCTACCCAATTACTTTTCAAAATAAACTTTCTATTAACAAAATATAACCAATATAAAAATACTCCATAAATAAAGGAAAGGGTAAAACATATCAGCTGTAACTTAATACTCACTTGAATAGCTTAGCAAGAATACCATTATCTTTCTTACTATCCTTTCCATCTAAATAAACCAAAGAATTAATTTTTCCCTTAATTTGTAAATTACCATCAATAATATCTAATTTAACTATCTCTAGATTATTTCCCTTTAAGACCAAAGGACCTAAATTAGTCTCCATAACAAATTCTTCAGGATCAAAACTAACTAATTTTTTTAAACCAGATAAACTAATTTTCTTTCTATCATTAAGTTTAATCTCACTAATTAAAGTTACACTATCTAATCTATTATCCATATTATCACCACTAGATTATATGTCATTATGATTTAAAATATTATTCTTTAGAAACTTTTGTCTATAAATATTCTTTTCTAAGAATAAATAAGTCCCATATATAATAATGAAAAATTTCCTAGATGATACTATTCTTATAGATATATAGATTACCCAATCTTAAGAATAATTACAAGTCTTTTCTTAAAATTTTTCCATAAAAAAACTACCTAGATAACCTAAGTAGTAAACATTAACTATTCAGCCTTTTTATATTCAGCAATAATAGCATCTTCTAATTGTTTTCTTGCATCAGGATTAATAGGATGAGCTATATCTCTGTATCCACCAGTAGCAGTTTTTCTACTTGGCATCGCAATAAATAAGCCATTGTCTCCTTCAATAATTCTAATGTCGTGTACTGCGAATGAGTCATCTAAAAGAATTGATGCTATTCCTCTCATTCTTGAACCTTCTTTTTCGATTTTACGAACTGTAACTGATGTAACTTGCATATAAATTCTCCTTCTATTGTCTATTACAACATAATTTCATTTTAAACCAAGTATTACCAAAAATCAAGTATACAATTTTTTCTCGACACCAACTTTACATATGATAAATACATACATCCCCAATAGCAACGTCAGCATAAGTAAAACTTTTATTAACGCCATCAACTAAAACGGTAAAAATATTAGGATATACTTCATTAACAATACCCTTCATCATCATTGTTTTAGCCCTGCTACCACTTACTTTTAACATAATCTCTTTATTTACTAGCGATTTTATTTCATCACGAATATCACTTACATTCATCTTGGATACCCCACATACATCATACCATTGCAAATTATGCCGCCCATTCCCATCTCTCCATTCTTTGTTTTCTCTAAAAGTTCGATCAGGTTAATTTCTTTACTTTTCTCAGTTAAAGCCACATTACAAGCAATAATCGCCGGATCTAAAGCATGAATATTAACTCTTTTAGGACTACTAGCAAAATTCGCCCCAGCTTTTATAAGTTCTTCATAATTACTTTGACAAGCCCCAGCTATAATAATTAATTTTTCATGAGAGCTCTCATACTTCCTAGCATTCTTGACAGCTTTAACAAAATTTAAAGAATTCTTATAATTTCTTAAGTCTTTTTTATCCCCTTTCTTTTTCATATATGCATCATGCCCAGTAATAATTACAATATCGGGCTTCGCATCTTTTAAATAAGAAATAATATCATCACTTACCGTATCTTCATCAATTTTCCTTCCAATAGCAAAAACCTTATTTTGCTTATAATAATCCATACAACGTTTTAAGTATTCACTATCACCATCTAAATGTAAAATACGGGCTGGTAAATAAAAGAAATTACTTCTATCCTCACTTTTTACTTCCTCAATAAAATTAACCGGTCTAAAATCATCTTCAATCACGCTTTTATCAACGTTAACGCAATCATCTATCGGACTATCCGCATAAAGCCTAGCATAAACCCCTTTTAAATAAACCGTATCCCCTCTAACATTTAAAACCAGAAATACAGTATCATTTCCATAGCTCTTACGTGTAATATAGTCTCCTTTTTTTATCACGAATATCACCAATAAATAATATTATTTAAGAAACAAAAAAAGAACTACAATCGTAACTCTTTATAGCAGCAATAATAGATTATCTATGATATTGCTCAATATCATTAGATAAATTTAAGAATGTTTCATCTTCAGCATAGTATCTTCTATCATAGTTTAACCAACCATCACTAGCATTTTTAACTTTTGGTAAAATTTCTTCAGCTAAACTTGAACCGTAATTTCTAACATCTGCTAAAGCTCTTTCTAAATCAAATTGTCCATTTAAATCATAGTATTTAGCTTGTAAGTCTGATTCTAATTTTGAAACATTAAACACAAACTTGGATTCCTTTGTTTCTAGTTTTTGAGCTTCTTCCATTAAAGATGCAATATGATTGCTACAAGCTAATTTACTAGTAACATCAATTACAGTTTTCTTAGCCTTAAGAGCAGCCTCATCAACATCATATTTTGAATTAGTTGTGTATTCACTATTTAAATTAATCTTAGAAACTTCTCTAATCATAATCATTTCATAAACTTTTTGCATATCTAAGTCAAGTTTAAATTCACTATTCATCATCATAGCTAAAAATTGTGTACCGAATACATGTTCAGCAACAGATTCAATTCTATCAGCTGATATGCCAACTTCTAACCAACCAGTTCTGATAGCATTCTTTAATTTAATAACTTCAAAATAAGTTTTTATAATATTTTCGTTCATAAAAATATCTCCTTTCAAAAAGATTATACCACGAATTTAAAATTTAATCATTGTACTTTTTCACAACAGTTACACTTTTTCTAACGACTTTTACATTATTAACCAATTTTACTGGACTTCATTAGAAAACAAAGCCGCATAAATATCTAAAAATTCTTTTAAACTAATCTCCTCTGCTCTGTTTTGAAGATTATGATTATATTTAACTAAAATACTATTAATTTTTTCTAAGTCATAGTTCTTTAAATTATTACGAAGATTTTTTCTTTTAAATTGAAAAGCACTTTTGACAAACTTAAAAAACTTATCTTCATCTGCTAAAGCTCTTTTATCTTTTCTATCCAACTTTATAATGGCACTATCGACATTAGGAACTGGATAAAAGGCTTTTCTTGGTACTTCAAACAGCTTTTTCACTTGATAATAATAATCCAAATAAACACTAATTGAGCCATAATCTTTACTACCAGGTTTGGCACTAAAACGATCAGCAACTTCTTTTTGAACCATTAAAGTACAAGACTTTTCATTCAAATTTTCAGCAATAATCTTTTCTAATATTGGTGTCGTTATATAATAAGGAATATTGGCAATTATATAAAGATTTTTATAACTACTAGGCAAGTATTCTTTAACATTTACTTTCATAAAATCTTCATAAACAACTTTTAAATTATCAGCATTTATCTTATCTAAAACCGGTTTTACTTCCTTATCAATTTCAAAGGCAATTACTGGACAATTATATTTAACTAAGTATTTAGTTAAAGCCCCATGTCCTGGTCCAATCTCAACAATACAATCATCCTCGGTACACATAACACTTTCTA
>CAKOOW010000047.1 GCA_934098445.1 uncultured Bacilli bacterium | reverse complement strand
GCTATAACTTGTAGTTCAACTCTTCATAAAGAAGGTAATATCTATGAAGAATCTACTTGTAATATACCAGCTAGTGCAACTCTAGAATTAGAAGGTACTTCTGGTTTTAGTTATAAGAATATAACTGTAAAACCCAATACGGAGACTAAATATTACTTAATAGTAGAATATCTTAATAAGACTGATATTAATCAAAGTAATCAGATGGGTAAGTCTTTTAGCATTGATATTGGTATAGGAGAGAAACAAACAACTCCATTAGAAAAGATAATAGCATCTGTTGATACGACTGGTAAGTGTCCAACTATCAATAGTGATGGGACGGTGGATGTTACTAAAATAGAAGCAACAGATGGTTATGTTTGTAGTGCTTCTGATACTTATGGTACAAGTTACTACTATAGAGGTAATGTTACCAATAACTATGTAAAGTTTGCTGATAAGTATTGGCGTATTATTCGTATTAATGGTGATGGTACGGTTAGAGTAATCTATGATGGAACATCTGCTCATACCAATGGAGAGAAAAGTACGGATAGACGAATTGGAATATCAGCATTTAACTCGGATTGGAAGAAGGATAATGTTCAAGAAGGTACTTATTCAGAAGTTTTTTATGATAATGCTGGTGTTGGTTATATGTATGGGAATGCAGATACAATAGTAGAACCTACAGGGTATGATTCATCATCTTTTTTTTGGAATACAAGTACATATTATATAGCAAAAGAATATACTTTTGATGAAGTTACAAGAACATTTACTTTAAAAGATCCAATCGCCGTATTAGGCAGTGATTTGACTACAGATTATGTTGGCTATTACACAATGGAAAGTGAAAGTTCAGATACTTCACGAGGATATGTATACAAAATATTTGATATAAGTTCATATGATTCATATGCTTCCGTAGGTTATGGTTACGTTCAATATGGCACTTCAAGTAAAGAAGTATCTCAGACTAATACAAATGACTCAACTATAAAAACTTACTTAGATAGTTGGTATAAAACAAATATTTCCGGTACGGAAAATGAACAATATTTAGCAGATAATATTTTCTGTAATGATAGAAGTTTTTCATCAAGTAATACAGGTACGGGAGCAGGTGTAAGTTATACTATATATAACTGGGGTAGTTGGGATCAATCTAAGACAAATTTAAAATGTCCGCAGCAGAATGATGCCTTTACGGTAAGCGATACTACTAATGGCAACGGGGCTTTGACTTACCCAATTGGTTTAATAACGACCGATGAAGAATTTTTAGCCGGAGGGTGGAATGCTGCCAATAATGGTTATTATCTATACTCTGGAAATGAATATTGGGCTTCCTCGCCGAACGACTTTGGTGACGTCGTAGCTTACGTGAAGTGCGTGTCTAGTAGTGGTTACGCTAGCAGCACTTGCTTCGTGAACGACGAAGGCGGAGTTAGACCTGTCTTAAATTTATCACCAGAAGTCTTAAATAAGGGTGATGGAAGTATGAATAATCCTTATAGGATAGAATAAAGAGTTTTAAAGAATAAGACTCTTTTTTTTAATAGTATAGTATAATTATACTAGGAGAATAGTATGGTTAATAGAGAAATAAAAACAATGGAATTAATAAGACAAGGGAAGAATAATAAAGAGATATGTAATATCTTAAAGATAGATTTAATGGATCTAAAGAATATTTTAATTAGTCTAAAGAATAAGGGAGTCTTATATAATAAGAAATATACTTTAGAGGGGAATACTTTATATATTCCTAATAAAGATTTAGAGGGGGATAGTTCTAAAGATATAGATATTCTTATGAGTAAGAATAGTTTTAAGAGTATTTTAATCTCGGATTTACATCTAGGGACTAGAGAAGAACGGTTAGACTTACTTAATCTTGTATACGAGTATGCTTCTAAAGAAGGGATTCATCTTATTATAAATGGGGGAGATTTAATAAATGGATTAACTAAAGAGAGAAAGAATATCAATCAAACGATGATGGAACAGTGTTTCTATTTTATAGAGAAGCATCCTTTTGATAAGAATATTCTAAATATATGTGTATTAGGTAATCATGATATTAAGTGTTTAACTAAAGAGGGGATTAATTTTAAATACTTATTAGAAACTAATAGATTAGATTTTGCGATTAGTGGGGTTGGAGAAGGAAGGATTAATCTAAAGAAAGATAGTATCTATATGTATCATCCTTTGTCTTGTGAAGAGAATAATCTTCCTTGGAAAAGGTTTATCTTAGTAGGACATTCTCATCATTATAAGATTAAAATATATAAAGAAAATGTTGCTATCTTTATACCAGCTTTATCTAATTATGTACCAGAGTCTATGGGAATAATACCATCATTTTTAGTTATGGAAACTTATTTAAATAAGAATTTTATAGAAAGTATTAGACTAGAGAATTTAACATTCGATGGAAATAAATTAACTCATTTAGGAGTACAGGAATTAGAATTAAAAAGAGTCTTAAGAAGAGGTTAGTATTTACTAAAGAAATAAAACATTTTATAATAAGACCAGGTGATTGATGTGGGCTACATAAGAGGAAAAGTACGTGTTATTATCTATGAAGCAGAGAGTAATTATAAAGTAGGAGTTTTAAAGGTTAGAGAGACTAATGATAAAGAATTAGAAGAGTTCTTAGGAAAATCACTTCATTTTACTGGGTATTTTGGGACTTTACAAGTAGGGGATAACTATGAGATGGAAGGTAATTTAATCTATAAAGAAAAGTATGGTTATCAGTATAATGTTACAGATTATAAGAAAATGGAAGTTACAGGGTATGAGGCGGTTATTGAGTTTTTAACGAGTGATTTAATTAAGGGATGTGGAGAAGCTACGGCGAAAAGAATAGTAGATACTTTAGGAAATGAGGCGATTAAGAAGATTAAGGAAGATAAGAGTATCTTAATGACAGTGCCGAAAATGACGGAAAAGAAAGCTTTAAAGATATATAGTTCTATTATGAGTAATAGTAGTGTTGATGATGATTTAATTAAGTTAAAAGAGATGGGTTTTTCGATTAATGAGGCTTTAAATATTATTAATAAGTTTCAGAAGAATGCTTTAAGTATAGCTAAGACTAATCCTTATGCTTTAAAAGAGATAATTGATTTTAAGAAATTAGATAATATATATTTAAGTGGAGAAAATCCTGATGAGACTTTAAGGGTTAAGAATTGTGTTTTAGAGACTATTAGACTACTAGAGATTAGAAATGGGGATACTTATTTTTATTTAGAAGAGATTAGGGATGGTTTAAAGACTTATTTTAATATTGTTGATGTTAGTTATCTAGAAGAGGTTATAGAGTCTTTAGAGAGTAATAAAGATATATATAGAGATGAGAAAAGAATATACTTAAATAATACTTATTCGATGGAAGTAGAGATAGCTAAAAAACTTAATTATATTAATAGTTTACCAATTACGGGGAAGAATATTAGCATGATTGATACAGAGATAGAAAAGTTAGAAGAGAAGTTAGATGTTACTTATGATGCCGAACAGAAAAGGGCGATTAAAAGAAGTCTAGAGAATAGAATAAGTATTATAACGGGAGGTCCAGGGACCGGGAAGACAACTATTATTAAGGCGATTACAAGTATTTATATGAAGATGTATAATCTGAGTCCTAGTAATGTTAATTCCTATATTGCTCTTTTAGCACCGACAGGTAGAGCTTCGAAAAGACTAAGTGAAGCGACGGGTCTAGGGGCTTCTACTATTCATAAGTATTTAAAATGGAATAAAGATACGAATGAATTTCAAGTTGATGAGTTTAATCAAAATTACCAGAGATTAATTATTATTGATGAAGTAAGTATGATTGATACGAATCTTATGTATCATTTACTCTTAGGACTTACCAATACTATTCAGATAATATTAGTAGGAGATAAGGATCAGTTACCATCGGTAGGATGTGGGTTAGTCTTAAAAGACTTAATTGATAGTGATTTATTTAATTTTTGTCCTTTAGAGACTATTCATAGACAAAGTGAGAATTCTTATATACCATATTTAGCTAAAGAGATTAAAAATAAAGATATTACGAGTGATTTTCTTAGTAAGAAAGATGATTATAATTTCTTAAGAGTAGATAATAGTAAAGTATTGGAAAGTGTTAATAGAGTTTGTGAATTATCGATTAAGAGGGGACATACAGATAAAGATATTCAAGTCTTAGCGCCTATATATAAGGGAATTAATGGGATAGATAATTTAAATAATCATTTAAGAGATTTATTTAATCCTAAGAGTGATAAGAAAAGAGAGATTAAGATAGGAGATATAACTTTTAGAGTTGGCGATAAAGTCTTACAGTTAGTAAATGATCCGGAAAGAGGTATTTATAATGGAGATATTGGGTATATCGATAGTATTGTAAGTGTTAATAATACGAAGGCTTTAAATGTTAATATTGATTTTGATGGTAATTTAGTTAGTTTGACAACTAGTGAGATGATTAATGTAAGACTTGCTTATGCTATTTCGATTCATAAAGCGCAAGGAAGTGAATTTGTTAATGTCATTATGCCCGTATGTAGTAGCTACTATAAGATGCTTTATAATAAACTTATTTATACAGGGGTATCAAGAGCTAAAAAGAGTTTAATGTTAGTAGGAAATGTTGAGGCTTTTTTAATGGGGGTTAATAATAATTATAGTATGGATCGAAAGACTTCATTAAAAGACCAATTATTAAAATATATTTAGTATATTTTTAAGAATAGTAATCATACTAATCTTAGAAAGGATTGGTATGAAAAAAATACTTAATATATCTTTAGGAATGGGTTTAGCTGTTTTTTCCTATATGGCTTATGAAAAAATAGTTAAACTAAAGTATGAAGCTTTATTTAATGAAATATTAGATGAAGTTAATTTACTATAACATACAAAAAGTATGTTCTTTTTTCCATATCTGTGATATATTTAGAATATATTTTTAAGGAGGGATACTATGGATAATAATAAAAAAATTAATAATAAGATTAATGTCTCGGATGTTAATGAAGTTGTGGGTTTATCTAAAAAAATCCTACATTTAGTCTATATTATGATGATTATAGGGATTATCTTTTTAGGGACTTTAATTATTAAAGAATGGGGAATTTTAAAGTTAATTGTTACTCTTTTAAGTGTGGCAACACCGTTTTTTATTGGTTTTGTCTTAGCTTGGTTATTTAATCCAATTGTGGTAAGGTTAGAAAACCGAGGTTGGAAAAGAGGAATTGCTTGTATAACGGTATATTTAGCATTTATTGTTATTATGTTTGCTTTTTTTGGAATGTTAATTCCCACTATCTATAATCAGTTAAATGATTTAGTTGTTGCTTTACCTAGTATCTTTAATCAATTAAAGGAGTGGATTACAACTTTCTTGGATAAATTTTCTAGTAGTGAAATGGTTAATGTTACGGAAATAGAAAATAATATTTTCAAAACAATGGAAAACTTAGCGGGAGGGATTGCTAATAATTTACCTACTACGATTGTTAGTATTGCTGGTTCTTTAGTAAGTGGTTTAGGGACAATTGGTATTTCTTTAGTTGTTGGCATTTATTTATTATTTGATTTTGATAATGTAACTGATCATTTATTAAAGTATATTCCTAAATCACATAAAATGGAAACGAAAAAATTAGTCGATGATATTGCTAATGAGTTAAGAAAATGTGTGAATGGGACTCTTTTAGTAGCATTTATGGTCTTTGTTTGTGATTCGATAGGGTTTGCTTTTGCAGGTTTAAAGTCCCCAATTTTATTTGGACTTCTTTGTGGGATTACGGATTTAATTCCTTATATTGGTCCTTATATTGGGGGAGTAGCTGCCGTAATAGTAGGATTTTCTCAGAATCCAATTATTGGGATTATAACTTTAATAGTAGCGGTAATTGTTCAGTTAGTTGAAAACTATGTTTTACAACCGGTTGTTATGAGTAAAACGATGCAACTTCATCCTGTGTCAATAATACTTGGTTTATTAGTATTTGGACATTTCTTTGGAATTGTAGGGATGATTTTAGCTACTCCTATCCTTAGTTTATTTAAAGTTTTATACCGTTTCTTGGCAGATAAATATAATTGGTTTAATAAAGATGTGTTCTAAAATGGACACTTTTTTTGACGTTTAGTTGACACTTTCTTTCATAGAGTTCATAACTCTATGAAAGGATATTTCCTTTAAAAATTTCCTTCATTATCTTTATTTTAGCATAAAAAAAGGCTTAATTTTATAAGATATTTAAAAAGTTTTTAGTCAAAATTCTGGTCAAAAAATTATCTTGCGAGTTTAGTAACTATAAGGGATTGAAAGGTTAGTTTATAAATTAAATGCTAAATAATTTCTAGTCAAAATTATGGTCAAATAAACTTAGAACCCAGTATTCACCTAGCATTTTCTTGGAGTTATGAACTCTATGAAAATAATGATATAAGGTGATGATATGACAAAACAGAAACTATTATTATTAACAGTTATAATTTTATTGAGTTTTATCTTTATGAAGATAATTAATATCGGAAATAGTTCTCAAGACTTAGCTGTTTATGTAAATGATGAGTATCAAGGCAGTATTCCTAAAAAAGGCGAAGCTCTGTTTCAAAAGGCAGTTTGTGATAATGATGTTAAAGCATCTTGGAATAATGATTCTTGGAGTTTAATTATTAATAATTTAAGTCAAAAGACTAAATGTAATCTATATTTCTATCAAGGACAAACGGTCTTTAATTTTGACTATACTGGTGATGAACAAACTTTTACTGTTCCAGTTACTGGAACTTACAGGATAGAATTATGGGGCGCAAGTGGTGGAACATATAGCGAAGAGTATCATGGCGGATATGGTGGCTATACTTCAGGAAAAATATTATTGGGTGAAAAAACAAATTTATATATCTATGTTGGAGCGACAAACATTTGCAAGGAAGGAACAGATGGAAAAATCGATGGTGCCTATAATGGTGGTGGAGCTTCTGGTGATACGAAGTGGGAAAAAAGGTACTTTTGTGGAGGCGGCGGTGCTACTGATATTCGATTAGTTAATGAAATATGGAATAGTTTTTTGTCTTTAAAATCAAGAATTATGGTCGCTGGTGGTGGCGGCGGTGCAAACTTCTTTACTTCATCCAAATGGTGTGCTATTGGTGGTAATGCTGGTGGTTTAGAGTCTTATATAGCTGCGAAAAAAAACGAAGATACTGCCAAAATAAATCCATCTACTCAAACATCTGGCTACAAGTTTGGAATAGGAAGAGCTGATTCCACATCTGGTGGAGGAGGAGGATACTATGGTGGATATTCTGACACATGGACAGGAGGAGCCGGTGGTTCATCATTTATTTCTGGTCATAATGGATGTGATGCAATAAGAGAAGAAAGTACCGAAGATAATATCGTTCATACAGGACAAAGTATTCATTATTCTGGTTTGTACTTTACTGATACAGTATTGATTGACGGTAGCGGTTATAAATGGACTACAAAAAAAGGGGAGTATACGGGTATGCCATCGTATAGCGATAACTCAATGATAACAGGAAATACTGGAAATGGTTATGCGAGAATAACTTTAATAAGTGCGAGCGAATGATTATGGGAAATATTTTCCAAGATTATTTCCCAAACGACTATAGAGAAATCTATAGCTTTTTTGTTATCTAAAAGTGGAAATATATAATAAATTTAGCATTTTTTGCCATTTTTTGAAGAAATTTAGCAATTTATGAACAAAAATCGACTTCGACCGCCAATATAT
>CAKOOW010000046.1 GCA_934098445.1 uncultured Bacilli bacterium | reverse complement strand
TGTTTCCAGAGTGATTCGAACACTCGACCGTACGCTTAGAAGGCGTATGCTCTATCCAGCTGAGCTATGGAAACATATCAACCAGCACATTTAAAATTATAAACTAAATATAAACGATTTGCAAGTCTAAAATTAGGCAAAAGTATAAAAAAGAGGCAAAAACTCTTAAATTTTCTCCCCATTTACCATAAAATTAACTTCCTTAACCCCCAAAGTATCACATAAAGAAGCCTTGATAGCATACTTAACTTCTTCAATTAATTTTTCACTAAAGAAATTATCTAAAATATAACTACTAAATTCTAACTTAATTGTATTTTCCTTGATTTCATAATCTAAAAGCGTAGCATTACTAGCTAAAAAACTCATTAAATTCGATTGATGAATAGGAGAAGATTTTAATTCTTCGATAATAACTTCTACTTTATCATCACTATTATTAGTAAATATCGAAACTGGTACTAAGTGATAACTATCATCAATATTAATATAATAATAAAGATTTAAAACATCCATTGTAAATATATTATTAACATCATAGACTTTATTAATCCCATAAGACTTAGTAAGCTCTATAGGTAAAGCCTTCTTACTATTGGGAAGACTATCTAACTTTTCTCCTTCTACGAAAATCATAATTTTCTCAACACCATCTAACTTCGTTAAAGAATAGATAATACTCTCAATCATTTTCTCTTCTAAAGAAGCATCAATATTTAAGATTTCTTTACTAAAATTAATCTTTAATAACCCCTTATCTAAAGAAACATCTAAGACCCTAGTCCCCTCTGGTATTAAGGCTTTAAAATTATTATCTAAGTATTTACTTTTCTCACTATTAACAGTTAAAGAACTAAGAATATCTTTAATATTACTTATAATATCTTCTGATGTTGCCTTACTTACGATGCTAGTTTCTACTAATAAATCTTTATTAAGAAGATAAACATTAGTATAATTAACATCCTTATAGATAGTAGTTTTTTTAGGACTCTCTTCACTTGGGAATAAATAAACTATTGTTAAGACAAAAAGTGTCAAAAAAGAAATAATTAATTTTCTTTTAATATTATTAAACATAACCCCACCTAATAAATTATATAATTAAGTAGTATTTATATTCCATATTAGAAAATTTCTATGGTATAATTAAAGTAATTAGAAATATAGGTGTGATATGAAAAAATTTTTTTTAGGACTTTTAACCATTATCTTGTTTTTACCCATTTTAGTACTAGCCGATGGGGTTGAAAAATATTATATAAATGCTACTATCGAAAGTAATGGGGATTTATTAGTCGAAGAATACTTTACTTTAAGTGGTTCTTATAATGGCTTTGAAAGAAAAATAAACTTTACTAATCCAAGTGCTGCTACTTTTAATCCCAATGCTCAAGTCTTTGGAGGCTCTACTATCCATAATGGTAATGGTCTAGAGATTATTGAAGTTGGTTCTGCTAGTACTTCTTTTAGTGGGAACTTTAACTCTTTAGATATTGATACTTTTAATGAAGATGATAATGCTTCTAAAGGAGATTATGGCGTTTATACGAGTGCTTCTACTTATAAAGGTAAAAATGTCTTAATCTATAATCCTTCTCGTAAACATAAAGCTTTTTACTTAAAATATCGTCTTAAGAATATGGCTATTTTGTTTAATGATGTTGGCGAGGTCGGGTGGAATGCTGTTGGTTCTGAGTTTGTTGAAGATATTGATTACTTAAATATTACCCTAAATATTCCTGGCAATACCAATGACTTAAGAGCGTGGGCGCATGGACCTTTAAATGGTCTAATTAAAATAGATAACGAAGAGAAAGTAACATTTACTATTACTAATCTTTCTAGTTACACCGCCATCGATATTAGAAGTACCTTTAATCCAAGGGTAATTAGTTCATCAACTAAGAAATATAACATCAATGCTTTAGATAAAATCCTTGCTTATGAAGAGATTAAAGCGGAAGAAGCTAACGAACAAAGAAAACTAAATGAGGCTCAAAATCAACAGACCGCTTTAATGTGCCTAAATAATTTTAAAAATGATATTACCCGAAAAAACTATAATAAAGCTTATAATGCTATTTACATTTTGATGGATGGGGATATTAAGACTTCTTATATAGAAGAGTTAGCTATCTATAAAGAAAAATTAGATACGATTGAAGAAGAATATGCTAAAGAAACTCTAGATACTTTAGAAAAGAAACTTACGATGGATAATTATAATAATGCTTATGCTGCCGTTAATATCCTAGATAATGAGACCATTAAGATGGCGTATCAAACTCGTTTAAATAATCTTTATGAACTTTTAGAGCAAAAAGAGAAAAGAGATAATAATATTCGTTTAGGTGTATCCCTTGGACTTATTGGCTTTCTAGCTTACTTATGCAAAGTTATTTATAAGAAATATAAAAAAGACCCCGAAGTTCCTTTTAATAATGAATACTTAAGAGAGATACCCGATGATGCTACGCCAGAAGATGTCTCTTACTTATTTAATAGGGATATTTCGGAGAAGGCCATGTCTGCTACTATTATGGACTTAATTAGAAGAAAAGTAATTATCCAAGAAAAAATCGATAATAAGAATTATAAACTTACTCTTAATAGTGATAAATCAGATCTTTCGACTAAAGAATCTTACTTAGTGGATTTAATTTTTAATCATCAAGGTAGTATTACTACTAAAGAGATGAAAAGAAATGCCCGGACTAATTATAAGAGTGTTACTAAGTATTATGATGACTATAAGAGAGTAGCATTAAAAGATGCTATGGCCCGTAACTACTATGAGACTAATGTAAAAAATACTGGTAAGAATAGTAATACCTTTTGGATTGTCCTACCCATTGGTCTCTTTATCTGTTGTTTCTTCCCACCGTTATTTATCATTGGCTTTCTCCTTTTAATTGGTTATGCTATCTATAAGTATCTAAAAAGTTTTACTGAAGATATGGGAAAAGCCCTAATTACTTCTAGTCTTTTGGGACTTGGTATTGTTAGTCTTGTGATGAGTATCTATATATTGGCCGCTAATCTTATGTATAAATCCGCAATATTTGGTTATTTAGTCTTACTTCTTGCCATTATCATTGTCTCTATTTGGTATGCTATTCCGGTTAAAAAGACTTATGAAGGAGCTCTTGCTTATAAGAAATGGAAAGCTTTAGAAAAGTTCTTAAAAGAATTTGGCTCTTTTGCTGATAAAGAAGTTCCCGAGATAACTTTATGGGAAAAATACTTAGTCTTTGCCACCTTATTTGGTTGTGCTAAAGAAGTATCTAAAGTTATGGATATGAAATTCCAAGAATATAATATGGCTACTCCAGATTATTATGACTCTTGGATGACTAATTATTATATTAATGAAATGATTAGTAATTCTGTTCGTACTTCAGTTGCCAGTGCTCAAAGTGCTAAATATGCTAGTGAATCATCTTCATCATCAAGTGGCTCTTGGTCAAGTGGTTCCGGGGGAGGCGGTGGCTTCTCTAGTGGCGGCGGTTCCTTTGGTGGCGGCGGCGGCGGTGGCCGTTTCTAAAAAACTTGAATAGTCTTGGGACTATTCATTTTATCTAACAAGAATAAAAAGGAGTACTATGAAAAAAATTATTATGTTTATCTTTATACTGTGGCCTAGTCTAATATCCGCCCAGTCTATTGATAATTATTATCTAAATATTACCATTCAAGCTAATGGGGATACTTTAGTAGAAAATATTATTGATTCTAAAGAAACTTTAGACTATCTAGAGACTAATTTACCTCTTAATGATTCTTTAAGTTTAGAGACTGTTGGGAGTATTAATAAAAATAAAACTTATGACTTTACTTCCTTAGGAGTTAAAGAATTTCTAAAAACTAATAAAGCGACCACCAATGATACTAATCTTTACTTATTAATTCCTAAAAGTAATGATACTACTTTAAGAATTTATAATTCCTCAGACCAAGCTTATTATTTTAAATATCTTCTTAAAGATAAAGTTCTTCTTTATGATGATAAAGCTCTTTTAGAGTTAAATATTCCCGAGACTAATTATGAGATTAAAAACTTTCATATAACAATTAATATTCCTAAGAAAGATAAAGTCTTAGTGATAACCTCCCAAGATAAGAAAACCTTTAAGAGTGATAAAATCTCTTTAGAATATCATCATCTAAAAGAAGATATCTCTTTGAAAGTAATATTTAATAAAGACTTAGTTAATCTAAGTAGTAATAATATCCAAGGTAATATCCTAGATACTATAAAGACTAGTAACTTAACTTATGATAGATTATTCCCTGTACTTAGTATTTTTATCTCCTTGTTAAGTTTAATCTTTCTAGGAATTTTAAACTATCTACAGATAAAAATATCTAAAGAAAAGAAAAATAATGATATTAAAAGAATTATAAATATATCTCTAGTAATTATTATCTTTAGTAGTTTCTTAATAAGAAGTAAAATTCTTTATACTTTACTATTCTTAGGAAATATAATTATTTATAGTAAGACTTATCAAAAGAAAAAAGATTCTTACTTACTTAGTAGTTATTTCTTCTTAAATGTTATTACTTATTTAAATGTTTTAGGTATAGAAAGTATTCTAAGTACTTTGATATTTCTTTTAAGTAGTTTAAGTCTTGGGATATTTAAAAATACGCCAAAAGAAGACTTACCAGCCCTTGACTTTGATGCCACTTTGAGTAAATAAAATAGTTTGACAAGTAATACCAACTATGTTATTATAAGCCTCAAGTTAAAAAAGGGTGTGATTTTATGACTTTTTCCCAAAGCATAGCCATTATGATTGATAATGCTCTCCAAGAATTAGGATATAATCGAGGATATTCCATTTTTAATCCGGCTTTTACAAGTTTTACCGAAGAGGAGTTAAATCTTATTACGAAGGTTCATTTACAGAATGCTAGTGATATAACTTTCCTTAAATACTTACCTAATCTTAAGAAAGTTAAAATTAGTAGTATGGACTACCGAGAAGTATTTTATGGGACTTATGATGATAATCCCTATTCTAATAGTATTATGGACTTTAGTCCTTTAGAAGCGTTAAATAATCTCGAAGAATTAGAAATAACTAATGATGTTAATCTAAAGACTATTAACTTAGGAAGATTAGAAAATCTTAAAAGATTAGTATTAATTAATAATCCTCGCCTTCAAAAAATCAAGGGAGCTTCTAATTTACATAAACTAATGGATGTCTGTTTAGTTGGTAATCATATTATGGATTTTCCCGAATTTCAACAATTCTTAAGAAATACTTTAGATGCTAAAAGATGTATAATCGATATTGATGCTTATCTTTGGTTTTTAAACGACTTAAAGAAAAATTCAACGAAAGAGACGGTTACTAGATATGCCAATATCATCTATAATGCGGCTTTAACCGGAGGAATTAATCGCGATATTAAATTCTCCGAAGCCAGTGGCTTTAGTAATTATACAACGATAACTCTAGGCGAACTAACTGATCTTTATATTAAATTAAACCGAAAACTTCATGATAGTGGTATTTATAATGCCTCTAGTCAAGAACAAATGTATTATCTTTACGAGTTTGGCCGTTCCATTCCTTTAGCCATTAATGACATCAAAAAAAGAAATAATGAATACCTAAAGATTAAAGAAAATAATAATGGAACTATCCCTGAGTATTACGAACAAAGTCTAACTTATTTACATAATAGTTTCATTACTTATCGCTTAAAGAAGGGTAACTGTGAAGGAATTGTTAATCTTTTACATATTATGGCTTCTATGATGGGTTTAGAAAGCCAGACCGTTTACTGTCATGATAATAATGACCGCGAAAATTCGAGCGGTACCAACCACGCTCTCTTAAGAATAAAAATAGATAATGAATGGCGTTATCTTGATCCTACTTACGATCGTCAAAGTAATATAGAGTATTTTGATATGGATATGAATACGGTCTTAGGATACGCTACCTTACCAGCCATTGAACAGAAAGAAAACGAAGAATATGACAACAAGAAGTATAATCGAAAGAATATTTAATGGGGATATAAAATTAAGTGAAACCGCAGAAATAAAAAGGGTAGTAGCAGGTTTAAGTACGGATGCTAAAACCTTTTACTTAGAAAAGTTAGAAAATCTATATTTACATAAAGAATATCTCTATAAGAGTAATTTTCATGGGATTTATCATAGTGAAAAAGTTATGTTATATGCTCTTATAATTGGTCTGGAAAATGCTTTAAGTAGTACTGACTTAAATATCTTATGTGATGCTGCTGCCTTCCATGATATCGGGCGAGTAGGCGAAACTGAAGATGAGACTCATGGCCGGACTAGTGCTATCCGTTTTGAAAATATTAATTTCTTTAGAGATAATTGTTTTTATAAAGACCAGCAAAATCTTAGAATTTTACAAGCTATTACTGATTTTCATTCCCAAGACTATGGGACTTATCCTTATCTTTTAGAGACTAATATTAGTCTTTATGATATAAATAGTGAAAATGAAGAAAGATATAAAAGATTAGCGTTTATGTTAAAAGATGCTGATGCCTTAGACCGGAAACGTTTTGGCGATTATGATCCTGCTAGTTTAAAAGTCGAAAGACTAACATACCCAGTCTCTAAGACTTTAGCTAATTTTGCCGGAGAACTTAATGCTTTATATAATCATTTAACTTTAAAAAGACCAGATCCGCTGCTTTTAACAAGTGAAGTAGGTTGTGTTTTCCATAGTATTGGTTGTGATTATTATAAGATTAATTCTGTCTTAGAAAATGGCATCTTATCAAGAGCAGCCTTAGCGGAAGAACATCTCCAAGGTGTTAATAACTTTAATGGTGGCAACGGCTACTACTGGATATCTGTGGTTCCCGCTAAATTATTTTCCTTAGGAAATACCCCCGAACATAATACCGCTTCCGAAATCTTTATTAATACCGGAATAACTTTTGTCTGTCAAAATATTAGGATATATAATCCCGTTGACTTAGCTAATCTTGCGTATGCTAAAGAAAACTCTCTACCTTGTTCCATCTCGGGTCATCCTGATGAAAGATATGTATTTCATAAGATTAATCCTAGGGATATAAGAGCAATTGTCTTATCAAGAAGTACGGGAGATATGCCTTTAACTGAGGCTAGATACTTATATAATAATTTTAATACAAGTATTATTAAACATAAGATTAATATGTTCTTGAGTAGTATTAATTATCCCAAGAAAATGGAAGAAATCCCGTTATTTACGGAGTTATTTAAAGAGTATGAAGATGCTATTTATAAGCATTTTCAAAAACCGAGATTAGTAAGAATAGATGAACGAGATGAACTAGCCGTTAAGTTAGAACTTCTCTTAACCCCTATTAATAATCTCTTAGGATTAATTTTAAATGACTATTATAGAGGATACCTTCCTAAAGATAATTTAACAGTCTTTGATGTTACTAAATTAATGATAGAAAAAACTAATCCCCTTTATAATGCTTTTCAAGGCGAAGCCGAATATGTTTTAACTTTAGGAAAAAAAGAATAGACTATAGAAGAAAGGAATATTTATGTTAAATAATAACCGTGTCGTAATTATAAACTCGCAAAATGAAATTAAAGGCTTAGGACTTATTAAGACTAGTGAGTATGCCAATAACTATAGTGGGACTCATGCCTCAATCTTGCTTAACTTCTTAAAAGAAACTTATCCTCAAAATAAATTTTTCCAAAGCCTACCTTATAATACAGACATCTATGATTTAATATATTTTTGTGCCAAGATGGGTAATATTCTCATCCTTAATACGACAGAAAAAGTTAACCATCTTCATTGTACTTTAATATTACCTGAAAATTATGAAGAGAAAAAGGACTTAATTACTAAGACTTTATTATCTTTTCAAAACTATCATCTTATTATTGAAGCTAACCCCTGTGTTGTAGACTTTCGACCAAGTTTTACCGAAATCGAAGGCTATCAAGATGAATTAGCCCCCGTAACTTTTGAGCGTTTCCTAAGTGAAAATAACTCTCTAAAGAATAGTAGATTAAAGGGATAGAAATTGACAAAAGACTAGTAAAAATGGTATCATTAAAAAAGAATAGGAGGCTAGTATGGATTTGACTAGTGGCAGTGTCTTTACTCTAAATGATAATGATTATATTATCTTAGAAGACACTCATAAAAATAATAAACATTACTTATTTGTTAATAAATTAAAAGGTGAAGAACCAACTAAAGAATATTATTGTCTGGAAGAAGATAATGGCGAAGTAATCTTTTTAAGTGATAATACTCTTATTGATGAATTATTAACTGAGTTTAGTGAAAAACTAAAGAAAGAAAAAGAGGTCTAGAAATGGATGAATTAAATGAACTAGAAAATTCTAAAAACTTAAGCGCTATTAAGATTAGAAAAGCTTATATGGACTTTTTAAGTAAAGAAGTTAAAGGAATAGATGAAAAGCTTAAAGATGAGTCTTTAAGTGAAGAAGAAAGAAAAAACTTAACCCAGACAAAGGAAACCTTGTCAGAGGTAGTAAAATCTATCTATAGCTTAGAAACTCCAACCGATGAAGATATTCAAAAAATTAAAGAAAACTTAAAAGAATTATTAG
>CAKOOW010000045.1 GCA_934098445.1 uncultured Bacilli bacterium | reverse complement strand
TGAAGAATTTAAAAGAGTAGTAGATACAAATCTAACGGGAACTTACTATTTAACTAAGTTACTTTGTAAAAAAATAGCTAATGATGGTAATATTCTTTTTATTAGTAGTACTAATGGAATCGATACGCCCTATATTGAATCAATTGATTATGATGCCTCTAAGGCCGGGGTTATTTCTCTTATGCATAACTTTGCCAAGTATTTAAAACCTATCAGAGTAAATACTATTGCTCCTGGCTGGGTTAATACGGAAATGAATGCCTCTTTAAGTCCTAGATTTAAAGAAGAAGAAGAAAGAAAAATCTTACTAGAAAGATTTGCAAAACCAGAAGAAATAAGTAAAGTCATAAAATTTGTTATCAGTAGGGATGCTAGTTATATTAATGATACCGTAATACGGGTAGATGGTGGTGTATATAATGAATAATATTTTAAAACTTATTGAAGAGTTTGAAAGTAGTAATCAAGAAAAATTTAAAGAATTGGATGATATTAGTTTTCTTAATAGTGAGAAAGTTTTAACCTCTTTTAGAGAAAATAATGTTAATGCTTTGGATTTTAGTGGGACTAATGGTTATGGTTATGATGATACCGGTCGGGATAAAATTGAAAGAATTTTTGCTGATGTCTTGGGAGGAGAAGATGCTTTAGTACGTCCTCAACTTATCAGTGGAACGCATGCTCTAACCGTATGCTTCTTTGGACTTTTAAGACCAGGAGATACTCTTTTATCTATAAATGGTAAACCTTATGATACCTTAGATGAAGTTATTGGTCTTAGGGAAAATTCTAGTAGTTTAAAAGCCTTTCAAGTTAATTATGATCAGATTGACTTAGTAAATAATGACTTCGATTATGATAAAATTGCTGCTTATTTAAAAACTAATCCTATTAAAGTTATCGAAATTCAAAGAAGTGTTGGGTATGCTAACAGAGACACAATTTGCATTGAAAAAATTGCTAAAGTTTGTAAGATAATCAAAGAAGTTAGTCCAAAGACTATTATTATGGTTGACAATTGTTATTGTGAATTTGTAAGTACGAAAGAACCAGTAGAAGTTGGTGCCGATATTATGGTTGGCTCCCTAATTAAAAATCTTGGCGCCGGAATCGCTAGTACGGGTGCTTATATCGTTGGTCGCAAAGACCTAGTAAGCCTTTGTGCCGAACGTTTAACTGCTCCCGGTGAAGGAAAAGAAATTGGCCCATCTCTTGGTCTTAATCGTTCTTTCTTGCAAGGTCTTTACCAAGCTCCTTCCGCTGTTAAAAGTAGTTTAAAAACTGGAATGTTAGCAAGCTTTCTCTTAGAAAAATTAGGCTACGAAGTACATCCTCGATATGATGAAAAAAGAAGTGATATCGTAACCCGAGTTATCTTTAACAATCCCGATTTGTTAATCAAATTTGTTCAAGGTATTCAAAGTGCTAGTGCTATTGACAGTAATGTTTTACCAATACCGGTGGCTACTCCAGGGTATGATGATGAAATAATTATGGCTAGTGGTTCCTTTACTCAAGGTTCATCAATTGAAATTAGCTGTGATGGTCCGATAAGAAGTCCTTATATTGCTTACTTGCAGGGTGGTATTACTTATGATTATGGAAAATTAGCCATCATTAAAGCTATCGAAAATATTTTAGAAATTAACGGCTAAAGTATGTTAGAATAATATTAAGAATAGAAAAGAGGAAATAAAGTGAATGAATTTGAATTGCCTAAAACAAAAGAAAAAGAGTTAGTTGTGGATAATAAAAATCCTTTAAGTTTAAAGGATTTGGTAAAAGAAATTTTTACTTTTTTAACGCATACAGACCTAATTAATATTATTGTTTTTATTTTTGAATTATTAATAATCGCTTTAGTAATTATTGTATTTAAATTTCCAGTAGAATTAATAATTGACTTAGGACCAAAGTTATTTAATTTTATTAAAGATGCTAAAGTTTTAGGACTTATAATTAACATTTGGACCCTTTTCTTCAATTTGATTTATGCCATTTTGGGAATTTATGCCTATTATAAAATTTGTAGTGTTCGTTTTATTAATCTAAGTCAAAGAAAATAGCTCCTTTGGACTTTTTTTCTTATCTATTGTATAATGATTAAGAGGAGGAAGAATGAATAATAAATTATTAACCAAAGTATTTGGTTGGATGGTATTAGGGCTCCTAGTAACCTTTGGAACTGGTTTTCTTGTTTCTCATAATGAGAATATCCTTATTAATGTGTTATCGGGACCTGGACTTTTAGGTATCTTTATAATGGAGATAGCCATTGTCTTATTTCTATCGTTTAGAATTAGTAAAATGAGTCCGGGAGTGGCTAAAGCAAGCTTTATCTTATATTCGTTTGTTAATGGCTTATTCTTTTCAACATATTTTGTTGAATTTGATGTAGCCTCATTAATTTTTGTCTTCTTAGTGACTGCTATTGTCTTTGCTATTTTTGCTGCTTTAGGAATAGTAACGAAGATGGACCTAAGCAAACTTAGTACTTATTTATTTATGGGTTTAATTGGTATTATCATCTGTGGAATTATTAATATTTTTATTGGTAGTTCAACTGTTGATTTTGTTTTATCAATTATCGGTATAATTCTTTTTGTTGGTTATACTGCTTATGATGTTAAAGTCATTATGAATACAGATAAGTTTGATTTAATACATGAAGATAATCTTGCTATATATGGGGCTTTACAATTATATTTAGATTTCATTAACTTGTTTATTAGATTAATAGAAATCTTTGGTAAAAGCCGTGATAACTAAAAAAATCTCTTTGTTGAGATTTTTTTTGAAGAATTTTATTTTAAAATATTTATTAACAATCTTATAGCCGTTTTTTCTTCACCATTAATTAAAACATCGTTAAATGCCGGAACAATGCCAATATTAATCCCAGCAGGAGCTAAAAAGCCTCTGGCAATGGCTACCGCTTTTACCGCTTGATTTAAAGAGCCGGCACCAATTGTCTGCAATTCTACATTACCATTTTCTCTGAAAATATTGGCAATCGCTCCCGCTACTTTACTAGGATTTGATTTTGATGATACTTTTAAAATTTCCATAATTTCCTCCTAGAAAATATATATGCAGGTAGTAAAAAAACTTGACTAAAAAATCAAGTTTTAGGAGATAGCACTTATAAATATTATCGATCCAAAGACAATCCCAATACTTAAAATAAGTAAAATATTAACAAATATGTTTAGATACCCAGCTCTAGAAAGCGGTCTTAATTCTTCAATACTAGGATCATATTCCACTCCTGTCTCATTATTTTGATAACCATTAGTTAAAACTTTAACCAAAGTCTTATGCTTATTATTACTATTATTATCTAAAGAAGCATCATTTAATTTTAATAACGCATCATTATAAAAATCAACTTCTTTAGCTAATTTCATATTATCAGTATAATTAATATCACTTTGAATTATCATAATTCGATTAACAAAAGTTCCTAAAAACCTTTTTAATTCTTCTGTTAAATACTCAAAGAAGAGCATTAAATTATAAAAATATTCATTATAGCGATCGACAAAATCAACATCACTACCAAAATTTTCATAGAACTTATTTTCATATTCAAAATACATATTTTTATTCTCATAGACTCTAAATATTCTAAAAATTTTTTTGGCACTTAATAAATCTTCTCTTAAATGTTTATAAAAGGAGTTAGCACTATCATAAAATATTTCTTTAATATCAAAACCTTGTAAGGATAATTTATTATTCTCAAAGACTAAATAATTATCAGCAAAGGAAAATTCATTAAAGACAGGAAAAAAATTCTTTAAATAATTAATAAAACTTATATTATCACTACTTTTGTCTATCGGAGTTGTATATTTAGAAGCATTACCATTCATGACTATACCCTCTATTCTAAAATAATTTTAACAAACAATTTCTATTTTTTCAATATTATAGTATAATATGGTTCGTGATTGTTATGAAAGAAAAATTAAATAAAGAATTTATTATCAACTTATCAAAGAAGAAACAAGAACCAGCTTGGATGTTAAATCATCGTCTACAAAGTTATGAAAATTTTTTAAGTCAAGATGAACCTAACTTTGGTCCTGATATTCATATAGATTTTGATGAAATTTGTTATTATAAAGACAAAACTAAAGAAATGACTAATAAATGGGATAAAGTAGCTTGTAATATTAAGACTACTTTTGATGATTTAGGAGTTATTGATGCCGAAAAGAAGTATTTAGGAGGAGTCACTAATCAGTATGAATCAGAAGTCTTCTACCACAATCAAGTAATTGGTAACGGGATTATCTTTACTTCGACCGATGATGCCCTAAAAAAATACCCAGAACTTTTTCAGAAGTATTTTAATAATCTTGTAAAATTTAATGAAAATAAATATACAGCTTTAAATAATGCCGTTTGGTCGGGTGGCTCTTTCATATATATTCCTAAAGGAGTTAAAGTTGATAAACCACTTCAGAGCTATTTTCGCATTGAAACTGAGTCTTTAGGGCAATTTGAACATACGATTATCATCGTTGATGATGAGGCCGAACTTTCTTATATCGAAGGCTGCACTGCTACTGCTTACTCGAAAACTTCACTTCACGCCGGAGTTGTCGAAATCTATGTTGGTAAAAATGCTAAATGTCGTTATTCCACGATTCAAAACTGGTCAACGGATGTATATAATCTTGTTACTAAGCGCGCTATTGTATCAGATGGGGGCTTGATGGAATGGGTTGATGGTAATATCGGTAGTGGGCTTACAATGAAGTATCCATCTTGTATTTTAAAGGGTGACAATGCAGTTGGTAACTCCATCAGTATTGCCTATGCTAAGGCTGGTCAAGTTCTAGATGCGGGTGCTAAAATGATTCATTTAGGTAAAAATACGAAGAGCAGTATTATCAGTAAATCGATTGCCGAAGCTGGTGGCATCGCTAACTACCGCGGTACCACTAGAATAACAAAAAATGCTCTTAATTCGGAAGCTACAATTAAATGTGATACCATTATCCTTGATGATTTATCGAAGAGTGATACTTTCCCTAAAAATATTGTTGCAAACCAAAGTTCTAAGCTTACCCATGAAGCCACCGTGTCTAAATTAGATGCCGATAAACTTTTTTATTTATGTAGTAAGGGTCTAACAGAAGACCAAGCTCGGGAACTCTTAATTATGGGTTTCATCACTGATTTTAAAAACGAACTACCAATGGAGTATGCTGTCGAACTAAATCGTTTAATTAAAGAATAATTCATATAATGGGAATTTTTTTTCTTGCCAAAAAAAGAAAAATCATCTATTCTATATATCTATAAGAATATAATCATCGAAGAAATTTTTCATTATTTATATAGGAATCTTTCATAGATTTTTTTTGATTTTTTAACCAAAGTACCAAAGAGATAATTTAGAAGAACATTTATTTCTAAATGTTAAGTTTAACTAGGAAAGTTAAAAGTTTAGCAGAAAAATAACTTCTAAAGATTAAAATTAGTCATTTGCAATAAATACCTAATCTTGGTAATCTACCCCAAGAAAGGAGGTAATAAATGATAAATCAAGTAGTTTTAGTCGGTAGACTTACAAAAGACTTAGAAGTTATAGAGACTGATTCCATCAAAAAAAGAGCCTTGGTAACCTTGGCTGTCCCTCGAAAATTTAAGAACGTTGATGGCATTTATGAAACTGATTTTATTCGGGTGGTTTTATGGAATAATGCTGCCTTGAATGCTAAAGAATATTGTAAGTCTGGCGATTTACTCGGTATTAAAGGGCGGATTCAAGTTAGCACTTATAAAGATAGTGAAAACAATACTCGTTATAGTACCGAAGTAATTGCTGAATCCATAACATTTTTATCATCTAAGCACGCCGAAGAAACTATTTTAGATGATGAAGAGAGTAATTAGGGGACCTTAATTGATACTAGCCTCCATCTCTAAGAAAAATTCATACTAAAGACCAAAATTTACCCTTACTTTTATGGCTAGTGAAACTTTAAAAGAGTACAATGATTATCCAATCTCTGGGTGATTGTTGTACTTTTTTTATTTAAAAACCGCATTCTTAAATTTACAAGCCATAAGATAAATGGTAAAATTTTATTAATAAATTTAAGAAGGAGGATATATGGATAATGATAGAATTCTACATAGTCTGGGAGTTGCTAATAAAATGGTAGAGATAGGTACTAAAAAAGGACTGAGTTCTAAAGACTTAGAAGATTTATTTGCTCTAGGAATTAATCATGATATTGGTTATAAATTTGGTGATGGTTCTAAACATCAAATAGAAGGAGGTTTAATTCTTAAAAGAAATGGTTATAAGTATTGGCAAGAAGTCTATTACCATGGTCTTATTCAAAATGAATATTCATCATTGTTTTTAGATATTTTAAATCAAGCAGATATGCAAATTGATAAGTATGGTCAAGATATTGGTTATAATGGGCGTTTAGAAGATATTAAGTCTCGTTATGGTGAAAACTCTAAAGTCTATAAAACTTGTGTTGAATTAGTAAATTTTATTAAGAAAAATGATACAGAAGATAAAGTACTAGAAGAAAAGAAGTTTCCTAGAAAACATGCCATAATAGTTATTAAGAATAAAGAAGGAAAATACTTACAATACTATGAACCTAACTGGCAGAGTTATCTTTTTCTGAATTGTAAAGTTACAAGCAAGTTAGATACATCTAAAGTAAAAGAGACCATTAATAATATTCTTGGAGTAGAGCCTCAAGAGATTAGTTATAAGTTTAATAAAATTCATACGAAGTATTCAGTTAAAGATAGAATCAATAAAGAATATCAACATTTCTTCTATGAAGTGACTTTAAAAGAAAATTCTGTTATTCATAATGATACCTTTACAATTAATAATACTAACTTTAAATGGTTTAGTCTAAAAGAATTAGAAAGTGATGAAAGAATTCAAGAAGTTAACAGTGATATCGTTAATTTTATAAAAGAAAATGGTCTTTAAGATAAAGGTATTTAATATCAAGAAATTATGAAAGGACAATAAAAATGAAACGAGGAAAAGTAGTGGTTTTATGTGGCAATAAAAGAGCTGGTAAGACAACTTTAGCAAATAAATTACATAAAGAATATAATTTTACTCATTTAAATATGGACCAAATTTTAGATGCTGTTGATTATGTATGTGATCAAAGAAAAATAGATCATTTCATTGATTGTTATGACTTTTTTGAAAAATTAGTTGATTTTGCTATAGAGAATGCTATTAACTATGGTGAGAATACGGTAATTGAGTATATTTTTAAAATTAGTGATATTAAAAAATTACAAGAAAAATATGATATTGATGCTTATGCCTTATATACCAATACTGATGAAGAAAATTTAAGAAAAATTTTAAAAGAGTACTCTAAAGATTATGATTGGCCTTCTTATGTAGGAGAAGTTGATTTTAATCGTAACATTAGAGAAATATTAGAACTTAATAAAAAATTAAAAGAAGAGTGTAAGAATAGTAAGGTCAAATTAATAGATACTAGTTATGGGAAAGATAGAGATGTGATTATTCAAAAGTTAAGTCAAGAAATAGGCGTCGTCTAATTAAAAATTAAGAAAGAAGTAATTCTATGAAAACAAAAATTATAAGTAAGACTTATTTAAGAGATATAGAAAAATATGAATTAAAAGTTTATTTAGATTTAGATGATTATTATATAAGTGTTAAGAAGTTAATTGAATGTCGGGAGAAATATATTATTCATGAAGATCTTTGTGTTATGGATGATGGGTATTATGTCTTTGAGGTTATTCCTAAAGACAAGGATTATGCTATGCGTTTATTCTTAGATAAAGATAAAAAACCTTTGGAATACTATTTTGATGTCTGTAAGAATGTTAGATTAGATGAGAAATATAATATTCCGATGTATGATGATTTATATTTAGATGTTACTTATCTTTTTGGAGAGATTAATATCTTGGATGAAGATGAACTCTTAGAGGCTTATCATTCAGGAGAATTTACTAAGAAAGAGTTAGATAGTATTTATGCTACTAAGGATAGATTAGTAGAAGAAATAAAGAATGGTATTAATCCTTGTATGCAAATAGATTATTTAAAGTATTTGGATAATATGTAGTATGACAGATTATAAACAAGTGATTATTGGGACTGGTTCTTATGATACTGTTAAATCCGGTAATACCGTTTCAATTACTGGTGATGGGGGCAATGCCTGGAATTATTATGGTCCCGCATATAAAAAATTAGCTCCTAGATTAGTAACTTATAGGGAGTATGCTAATAACTTAAAGACTTTAGAAAACATCAAAGAAAATATAACATCTAAAGAATATCAAGAATTAAAAAGACAAAATGAATTAAAATATATCGAAAGCTACTATGAGACTAGATTAAAAGCCTTAGATGTCTACTATCTATTAGAAACTCTCCAAGAAAAATTTGGCCTTAATATAATCCTTCTCTGTCATGAACCTCCAATGGAATTTTGTCATCGGCGAGTAGTAGCAGACTATATTCATCTAAAGACAGGTATTTATATTCCAGAAATAGAAGTATCAAAAGAAAATAATATTACCTTGGTAGAACCCATCTCTTATGAATCAGAATTAAAAAGAATAATGAAACTTTAAGAAAAGGAGAGCTTATGAATTTATTAATCGTAATTGACTTACAAAATGCTTTTATAAATGAAAATACTAAAGAAGCAATTTCTAAAATAGAAAAATTAATTGAAACTAATTTTTATGATAACATTATATTTACTAAGTTTATTAATTCACTAACTAATCCAGTTTATACTAAGATTAAGTGGGATAAGTGTATGTCTTTAGAAAGTCAAAGGATACTTATAGATACTAAAGAATATCCTGTTTTTCCAAAAGAAACTTATTCTATTCTTAATTCTTATCTAAAAGATTACCTAGTTAAGAATGATATTCAAAAGATTTATTTATGTGGTATTGATATTG
>CAKOOW010000044.1 GCA_934098445.1 uncultured Bacilli bacterium | reverse complement strand
GACCAATAGCTTTTAAAAGATTAATCCTATCAGTGGATAATAACCCCTTATTATAATCCATTCTTTGCTTAGCTAGAAAACCATGAGGATTAAACTTAAGTTGTTCATCTTCTAAAGTAAAATCTAAATCAAAATTTATATTTCCCTTCTCCTCATAATGCTTCTTTATCATTTCGTATTTTAAAAGCCAAATAGTCTCTCGATAATCAAAAACCATTCCTATCTTTTTTAATTCTCTTATCTGTTCGGTAGTCAATAATCCCATGCGATAATATTCTCGTTGGCGACGAATCCATTCTCCAACTTGTAAGTCTATTCCTAATTTAGGAAGATTAACAACATAATTACTAGGCATAAGTAAATTACCATTTTTAATATAATATTCTTCGGCAAAATAAAAGCATAGTTTTCTTTTTTCTTTTTTGGATATTTCTGTTTTCCAAATCATTTTTATATCATCTAATTTCTGAATTTGTAAGGGACTTAAAGACCCAGCTGACCTTCTACTTCTTTGAACTTGCAACCAGTTACCTAATTTAACCTCACAACCATTTTCATCTAAAACCGTATCTCTACGTTTTAAATTTAAATTTTTATTTTTATTATAGTAATAAACAGCTACTTGATAATAATAATCCCAGGTTTGGGCTCTTGTTAACGGCTTTTTTTCCGGCACCTTGGTTTTAGTTTGTGTCGTTTTCCACTTAATTACATTTTCCATTATAATCCCCCTCAACTGAAGATATATCCTACCACTTTTATTTACAAAATGCAAATATTTTTTGATAAAACAGCTAAAAAAAGACACTTTTTAATAAGCATCTTTCTTAATCTAATTTTTCTTAATATCTAAAGTAGTATCATAACCATTAATATCATAATGATTTTCACTCTCTTTAAGGATAATCTCATCCGCTAAAGTCTCATTTTTTATAAATTCCTTATACTCTTTAAAACATTTAGCTACCGTTTCATCTCCACTATAAGTAACAATAATATGATCTTGAATATCTAAAGATAATTCTTTACGCATATTTTGTAACTTAGAAACTACTTCTCTAGCCATCCCTTCCAGTAATAAATCCTCGGTTAAAGTCGTATCCAATATTACAAAGTCACGTCCGTTCATAGCAACATCAAAGCCATTTTTAGCTTCAACCCTTACATCAACCATTTCGGGAGTAATAGCTAAATCTTTGTCTAAAAATTTAACCGTCAAAGTCTCTTGATTATTTAATTTTAACTTCTCTTCTTCTCCCAAATTTAATAATAAATCTTGGTAAGCTTTAATATCTTTGCCAAACATAGATCCTACTACTCTAAAGTTAGGTTTAATTGTCAAATTCATATATTTACCTAAATCTTTAGTAAATTCTAAAGTCTTAACATTTAACTCTTCTGTAATTAGATTAGTTAAATTACCAAGTAACTCTTCTAACTTTCCATCAATAATAACCATCTTAAGAGGAATTCTTACCTTGATTTTACTATCCTCTCTAGCATTACGTCCTAGAGAAATTAAATCTCTTACTTTATCCATTTTCTCTTCAATAGAAGCATTAATATAATCTTCCTTAACTACAGGATAACTACTCAAATGAACAGACTCTTCCCCCGTTAAATTACGATATATTTCTTCTGATAAATAAGGGACAATAGGAGCCATTAACTTCGAAAGCCCTACTAAACAATCATAAGTAGTCTTATAAACAGCCTTTTTACTAGTGGTAAGTTTACTATCCCAGAAACGATTACGATTCCTACGAATATACCAGTTAGATAAATCTTCACAGACAAAATCCGTTAAATAATGGACAACTTTATTTAAATCATACTCCTCAAAAGAAGCTCTAACATTCTTCACTAAAGTATTATATTTTGATAATAACCACTTATCAATTAAATCTAACTCCTCATAAGAAACATCACATAAAGAAGTATCAATCTTATCGGCATTAGCATACATCACAAAGAAATTATAAGTATTCTTTAAAGGATTAAAGAATTTCGAATGAACCTCTTTTAGTCCCTCAAAACTAAACTTCAAAGGTGTCCATACTGGCGAAACATAAGGTAAATAAAATCTTACTTCATCAGCCCCATACTCTTCAATAGTCTTAAAAGGCTCAACAATATTACCACGTGACTTACTCATCTTCTTACCTTCACCATCTAAAAGTAAATCATTTACTAAGACATTTTTATAAGGAGCATGTCCCATCACGAAAGTAGAAATTACCATCAAAGTATAAAACCATCCTCTTGTTTGATCTATTCCCTCACAAATAAAGTCAGCTGGAAATTGCGTTTCAAATAACTCTTTATTCTCAAAAGGATAATGATACTGAGCAAAAGGCATTGAGCCAGAATCAAACCAGCAATCTAAGACATCAGGAATACGTTCCATGATGCCCCCACACTCGGGACAAGTTAAATGAACAGTATCAATATATGGTTTATGTAAATCAAAGTCTACAGGCAATTTTTCCGTACTACGACTTCTTAACTCTTCAATAGAGCCAATCATCTCATTATGACCGCAACTACATTTAAAGAAAGGAATAGGAGCTCCCCAGAAGCGACTTCTGGAAATATTCCAGTCTTTAGCATTACTTAACCAGTTAGCAAATCGCTTTTCCCCTACATAATCTGGATACCAGTTAACCTCGCGATTAGCTTCTACTAGCTTATCTTTAAACTCCGAAACTTTAAGATAGTAACTTGGCATTGTATAGTAAATTAAAGGAGTATGACATCTCCAGCAATGCGGATAATCATGACTTATCTTTTGCTTTCTAAATAATTTATTATTTTCTTTTAAATAATTAATAACATCATCCGTACAATCAAAGACAAATTTACCCGTCCATGGTCCTTCGGTATAACAGCCATCCTTGCCAACGGGATTAACAATTGGTACGCCATATTTGTTGCAGACATTGGCATCATCTACTCCGAAAGCTCCCGCTATATGAACAATACCTGTACCATCAGAAGCTGTAACATAATCATCACACATCACAAAGAAAGCTTTACCATCAACTTTAATCTCCGGAATCAATTGCTCATATTCCGTATATTCTAAAGACTTACCCTTAAACTTTTCTAAAACCTTAACTTCTTTGTCTTGGAAAACACTCGTCACTAGACTTTCTGCTACTATATACTTAAGTCCCTCAACGCTTACTTTAACATAATCCATCTCAGGATTAACACATAACCCCACATTAGCTAAAAGCGTCCAAGGAGTAGTTGTCCACGCTAGAAAATAAGTATCACTATTCTTAAGTTTAAATGGTACATATAAAGTTGTAGCAGTCTCATTAACATATTCTTGTGCAACTTCGTGAGTAGCCAGACCCGTTCCACAGTGCGGACAATAAGGAACTACTCTCGTTCCCTCATAGAAATATCCCTCATCAAAGAACTTCTTTAAAATCCACCATTCCGTTTCAATATACTCATTCTTATAAGTTAAATAGGGATGATCGACATCAATAAACTGTCCCATCTTACTAGTTAGTCTTGTAAAAGCCGCTTCATTTTCCGAAACACTATTACGACATTCTTGATTAAACTTATCTACCCCTAATTCTAAGATTTCTTTCTTCGAAGAAATCCCTAATTTCTTTTCAACATGATTTTCAATAGGTAGTCCATGCGTATCCCAACCTACTTTTCTTAAGACCTTTTTCCCATTCATTGCTTGATACTTACAAATAGAGTCTTTAAGATTCTTAGCTACCATATGATGAAGTCCCGGAAAGCCATTAGCAAACGCTGGTCCATCATAGAAAACAAAGTTATCATTATCTTTATGAACCTCATTCTGACGATTTAAAATATTAACTACGCCCCCCCAAGACTCTAAGATATCATTTTCCACAACACTAACCGGTCTCTTATCTAAATCCTTAAAATTTTTCATCTAATCCTCCTTCTCTTCGATAAAAAAAGAAAAACCCCATAACATAAGGACGCATTACCGTGGTACCACCTTATTTTATGAGATTTCATACACTTTCTACTTTTAACGCAAGTTACACGACTATTTAGTACATCCAAAAGTGATTCGAAATAAATTAATTTACTATCTTTCACCAACCGATAGCTCTCTTAAAAATTTCCTTTATTTCCGTCTTTCTTCATCTGATTTACCGTTTCATTATAACGCACTCAATTTTACTTGGCAAGTCTTTTACTAAAATTTTTTATTTAAAGTCTTAACATCTTTTGAATAACTTGGACTAATATAGTCTTTATAATAATATTCTTTTAATAATAAATATGCCGAAGAACTCTTTATTCTCTCTATCCCTCTTTTTAAATAAAACTGTACCATTGCCTTAGAAACCTTCATTCTCTTTGCAATTTTCCCATAACTAAGTCTTTCTTTATCTAAACCATATATTAAACTAAATACTTGATACTCATCATAAGATAAATAATCTCTTAAGATGTTTCTTATCTCTACTTTATCATAATCATCATAAGTATTTACTCTTAAAATCTCTTCTTTTAAAGTATCATCATCTAAAGAACTAACCCCTCCTAAACTTAAAAGATTCACTAAAACCTCTCTTTTCATCTTAAAATTTTCTTCTAAAAGAGAAATATCTGGTAACTTCCCAGTTCTTTCTTTTTCCTCTTCCATAAACTTTCTTATCTTAGAAAGCTTAATAACCATATTCTGATCAATCTTCATCATTTTATCATGATGCGCTATTTCTAAAAGAATCTCTTTTCTAACATACTCATATAACCAAGTCTTAAAGTTAGTACCTTTTTCTATATCATAAGATTTAACTGCTTCTAAGAATCCTATTAAACCAGCCTCTACTAAATCTTCCTTATCTAAAAAATCACTACTATACTTCAAAGAAAAATTAATAACTACTTGATAATAATATTTCAATAAGACATTTAAAGCCTCTCTATTTCCTTCCTTAGCAAGACTAATCAACAGAATAAAATCATCCCTCTTTAGAATACTTTGATACTTAAATCTCCTTACCCCATAAATATCCATTGTATCAAGATAATAATTCTTATCAATTAAATCATTTAACTCTTTAATTCGTTTATTCATATAACTCACTTGTCTATGTATTCTAGCATACTTCTTGTTAAAAGTAAAAACTTTTGTTATGATTATACTGGTGATAATAAATGAATAGAAAAATATTTCGTGAATACGATATCAGGGGTGTTTATCCGGTCGAAATAAATGAAAAGACAGCTTATATTATCGGTAAAAGTTATGGTTCCATCTTACAAACTAAGTATAAAAAAGCCATTTGTACCGTTGGTCATGATAATCGCTTGTCTTCTCCTAGTCTTCATAAATCTCTAATCCAAGGACTTATTGATACCGGTTTAGATGTAATTGATCTAGGACTAGTTACTACTCCTATGTTATATTATGCCTCTATTAAATGTCATACTCTAGGTATCATGGTAACTGCTTCCCATAATCCCAAAGATGATAATGGTTTCAAGTTTAGTTTTGACTTTTATGGCAATGCTAGAGGGAGTCAAATCTATACATTCCGTGACTATACTCTAAAAGAAGAATTCATCTTAGGAAAAGGAAAAATAAGTCATTTAGACATCTTACCATACTACGAAAGTCTCTTTAAAGATAATATTAAAATGGGTCCTAAGAGACTTAAAGTAGTTCTTGATCCCGGAAATGGCACTACTTCCCCTTTTGCTTTAAATATCTATAGAATGTTTAATAACTTAGATATCATAATGATTAATGATAAATCTGATGGAACATTTCCTAACCATCATCCCGATCCTGCAGTACCTGAAAACTTAAAACAATTACAAGAAAAAGTAAAAGAAGTTCATGCCGATGTAGGTATTGCCTTTGATGGCGATGGCGACCGGGTTGGTTTTGTTGATAACGAAGCTAACATCATTCCCGCCGATAAATTCCTAGCTATTTTGATGCAATTTTACTCGCCTCATTACCAAGATAAAAGAGTCTTATATGATGTTAAATGTTCTAGTCTTTTAAAAGATATCGCTGATAAACTACATCTCGAACCCATTATGTATCGCACCGGAGCCTCTTATACGAGAAGTGAAATTGTTAAAGAAAATATTCCTTTTGGTGGCGAATACTCTGGTCATATCGTCTTCAACGATCGTTTTAAAGGTTTTGACTCGGGAATCTATGCTGGTCTTAGAATGTTAGAAGTCTTATCAAATAGTAAAGATAGTCTATCCCATCTTTTAGATGATACTCCTAAATACTATAATACTTCCGAAATAAAAATTTCTGCTCCCGATGAAATTAAATTTCAAATCATTGATAAAGTAATAGCTTATGCTAAGTCTAAGAATTATAACTGTCTAACAATAGATGGTCTTCGGGTTAATAATAAAAACTCTTGGGCATTAGTCCGTGCTAGTAATACGGGTCCTAATATTACTTTAAGATTTGAAGCTACTACTCTAGAAGAATTAGAGCATCTAAAAAAAGAATTCACTAATCTCGTAAACTCTTATCTCGACTTAAGTAACCATTCTTAAGTCTTTTTTATATCTTCAACGGATTTATATCTATATCTAAATTAATATTTCTATTACTAGCATACATATTATCTAAATACTGTAAAGTCTTAAAAAGATTCTCATCTTTTTGATACTTAATAATCACTTGATAACGATAAATATTATTAATCTTCCCAATACTAGCAGCATTCGGTCCGTATATCTTTGTCTTAGGACTAACATTCTTATTTAGATAATTAAAAATACTTTGACTTTCCTTTTCTACCATCTTTAAATCTTTCCCGGAAATTAACATACTTACTAAAAAACAATATGGTGGATAAAAAGTATTCCTTCGGAAATTCATTTCATATTGATAAAATCCTAAATAATTATTCTCTGTAACATACTTAATATAGGGATTATCCGGATTAAAGGTTTGAATAACTACCTCGCCATTACTAGTTTTTCGCCCCGCTCTTCCAGCTACTTGGCTTAATAATTCATAAGTAATCTCCCCACTCCGATAATCAGGAATATTAAGACTCATATCAGCATTAATAATTCCTACTAGAGTAACCTTCGGAAAATCAAGCCCCTTACTAATCATCTGCGTTCCTACCATAATATCATATTTTTCTTCCGTAAATTCTCTAATCAAAGAAGCATAAGCCCCCTTCTTAGAAGTAGTATCCACATCCATTCTAATTACTCTACTCTCAGGAAATAATTTCTTTAATTCATATTCTAATTTTTCCGTTCCTAGACCCATATAATTCAAAGAATGATTATGACACTCTGGACAAATATCACTCTTTAATTTAGTATAACCACAGTAATGACATCTTAAACTATTACTAGAATCATGATAAGTCAAAGTAATATCACAATAAGGACACTTATAAACAAAACCACACGAAGAACAAGTAACCGTAGTCGAATAACCCCTTCTATTAAGAAGTAACATAATCTGTTCCTGATTATTTAATCTCTCTTGAATTTTTTCTTCCAAGAGTCCACTAATAATACTATGTCCATTTCTTACCTCATCTTGCATATTTACTAATCTAATAAACGGTAACTTAGCATTACCAACTCTCTTAGTTAAACTAATTAACTGATACTCACCCATCCTAGCCATAGTCATATCTGTTATTAAAGGCGTTGCACTTCCTAAAATTACCGGACAATGGTTGTATCTTCCTCGCCACTTAGCTATATCAATAGCATTATACTTAGGAGTCGTATCTTGTTTATACGTACTAGAATGTTCTTCATCTAAAATGATTATTCCTATATCTTTTAAAGGTGTAAAAATAGCACTCCTAGTCCCTACAACAATACTTACTTCCCCTCGATAAATTTTCTGATACTCATCATACTTTTCCCCATTAGAAAGACCACTATGGAATATGGCTACTGCAGAAGAAAACCTCTTATAGAATCTCTCAATCATCTGCGCCGTCAAAGAAATCTCTGGTACTAAAAATAAAGCCTTCTTCCCCGATTTTATTACTCTTTCAATCAAATTCATATAGACTTCCGTCTTCCCTGAACCCGTTACTCCATATAAAAGATAAGTCTTATACTCATAAAGATTAACCTCTTCTACTACTTTATCCTGCTCTTCCGTTAAACTAGGTCTTTTCTCTATATTTAGATTATCATAATTAATGCGATATACTTGTCTTTTAATCTCTTTAACCAATCCCTTATTAACTAGAGTTTTAACCGTACTAGTATTATCCTTAGTCTTTAAAACCTCATTACTTTCTAATAACTTTTCTAAGATTTCTCTTTGTTTAGGATACTTAAGAGTCTTTAAATACTCCCTTATCAAAGAAATCTCTTTATCCAAGATAATATAAGTCTGATACTTACTATAATCATGATTCTTAGAGGTCTTTAAACTACTAGGAAGCATCGTATTATAAGCACTAATAAGACTACAAAGCGTTATTTGTTTTAAGTATTTTCCCAATCTTAATAACTCTTCATTTAAAACAAAATTTTCTAAAACAATACTATCTATCTCTTTTAAATTATAATTCTCTAAAAAAGTATCACTTATCTTCAAAACAAACCCATTAATCAATCTCTTATTAAAAGGTACTCTTACTTGCATTCCCACTTTAATCTTATCTTTTAAAGTCTTAGGTATTAAATAAGTAAAAGTCTTATCAATAGTCTTATTATTATATTCAATTAGTATCTGTGCGTACATAAAATCCTTTCTTACTTAATATCTATATTCTTATTTAATTATTTTAATTTTTCTATTTCTTTTGTAGATAATCCTGTTATCTTAGATATAGTTTCGAAGTCTAAACCTAACGCCAAAGCATTTTTAGCATTTTGTATAGCATTTTCTTGAGAGCCTCGTTCTATTCCCTGCTCAACTCCTTTTTCTGTTGCTTCTTCTAACTCCGTATTTCTAATCATCTCTTGCATATTTTCTTGGTCGAACATATACACCATTTCATCATCACTTGATAATTCTTTAGCCTT
>CAKOOW010000043.1 GCA_934098445.1 uncultured Bacilli bacterium | reverse complement strand
CAAAACATCATATCTCGCCATAAGGGGATTATTTCTCCGGGTGCTAATACTTTATTGTAGGCACTTTCTCTTTTGATCTTGTTCTTGTGTTTTTTCATATATCTTCCATCCTTTCAAACACAAATTTTAACTAACAATCAAACTTTAAAAAATACCCCTCATATATATATATTAGACATAACTTTCGATTTTTTTTCATAAATTGCTAAAAAGTTACCAAAAAAGCTAAATTTCTTATGAATTTTCACACTTAGATAACCAAAAGTCCTAAAAAGAAATAAAAAAAGAACTATTTCTAGTCCCTTAAAAACTTCTTTCTCTTATCCCAAAGTTTTAGTATTTCTTTTAGACCAACACTTCCTAAAATAAATACTGTTACATTAATAAAATAAGTATATCTTGGTTGAATCTCAATAAGTAAGTACACCAAAGTATTAGTAATAAACAATATATAGAAGTAAAACAAATTACTCTTTAAGATTTCTTTTCTTTTAAAAGTAACTCCTATAATAAGCCCTAATATCATAAAACCATAAATAACTTGATTAACCCCTGATACTAAGTCTTCTAATAGTTTATAAGAAATATCAATCCCAAAAGCATGAATAGTCTTATCATTATAAATACCACTACTAGACTCTAAAGAACCATTTAAAACGAAGTTATTAGTCTTACATACTAAGAGTCTCCCTATCTTTAAAGGACTATTTACCCTTTCTTTAATAACTTCTAACTCTCTAGATTTATCTCCTAAATAAATCTCATCCTTAGAATCATATCTTCCACAAGTATCTAAATTAGTCCCTAAGACAAACTTCCATAGAGGATTATTATTCTTAAGACCATCCTCATTTATCTGATTACTTACTAAGTACTTAGATACACCCATATTAACTAAAAGATAAAAACATCCTAAGATACTACATCTTATTATAATAGTACCTATCCTCGTAACCTTAGAAAAATCTTTCTTACTTAGTTTTAATACTCTATATAATAAATAACTAAATAAAACAACTATACCCTCTGGTCTTATAACATTAGATAGTCCTAAGAGAATACCTGCTCCTATATAGTTAGATAACTTATCTTCTTTATTATTCTTTAGTAAAAAGTAAATACTTAAATAACTAAGTAAACTACTCAAATGATGATTAGATAAGACGGTTGCTGAATATATAGAAAAAGGAAATACAGCATATAAAAGGGATACTATTCTTGCTTCCTTTTCTCCTACTAAAGATTTTACCATTCGATAGATAAAGTAAGTAAGAAATACTTCATAAAAGATATTTAAACCCTTTAAGAAGATTTCACTATTAACCATCTTAAGCATTAAAGCCTCATATAAAACAAACCCTGTCTGATAAGGCCAAATCTTAAAATAACCAGTATTAGAAAAACTATAATCTCCAAGATTAAAAGCCCGAGATGCTTCTAATAAGACCTTAAAATCACTAGTCTGGGGAACATTAAAAATAATAATACCTACTCCTCTAACTATTATAGCTAAAAGAATTAAATAAAGACTAAAGTGTTTAAACTGGTATTTTCTTATTATATAGATAATACTAAGTATGAGAATTATCCCTATTAAAAGATTATTACTCATTAAGAATATTAAACTCAAAAGAATAGGTATAATAATACTAATCTTCATAAATAACTTATCTAATTTAAAATTTTTTAACATATAAACATATCCTTTCTACTAAAAGTATAAATTAATTAAGACAAATTAGCAAGATTTCTATTGGCAAGATAGTATTTTTGCGTTAAAATATTAAATGGAATTGCCTAGTAGCCAAGTGGTAAGGCATCAGATTCTGACTCTGACATTTCGTGGGTTCGAGTCCTACCTAGGCAGCCAATTTATGATTATAAAGATCTCTAGAGGTCTTTTTTTAATCAGCATGAAGTTAAAGACTAAAAAGACTTTGAAAATCAGAAAAACTATATTATAATAAACAAAGAAAAGAGGAATATTATGACAAATAAAGAATTAGCAGATATTTTACTTCCCGGTGTTTCTCATGACTATAAATATTATGAAGAAAAATATCCCGAAAGAAAATTAAGTAACGGTGCTTATGTAACTCGTTTTGCTCCATCTCCTACTGGTTTTGTTCATATGGGCAGTTTATATACTTCCTTTGCAGCTTTACAACTAGCTAAACAAACTAATGGTATCTGTTTCTTAAGAATTGAAGATACTGATGGGAAAAGAACAGTCGAAAATGGTGTTCAAGGTATTATTGATGATTTTAAGAATTTAGGAATAACATTCAATGAAGGCGAAGGCTTTGGGGGCGAGTATGGTCCCTATTTACAATCTGAAAGAAAAGATATCTACCAAGCTTATGCGAAGAAACTTATCGAAGAAGGCCTAGCTTATCCTTGTTTCTGTACTCCGGAACATTTAGAGGAAATTAGAAATTATCAAGAACATAAAAAATTAAGATTAGGCTACTACAAAAAGTATGCTAAATGTCGTGATTTAACGATGGATGAAATTAAAGAACATTTAGACAAGGGCGATAAATATATTATCCGTTTCCGTAGTCAAGGCAACTTTGAGAATAAAATTGTTTTACACGATGCGATTAAAGGCGATATTGAAATGCCTGAAAATGACATCGACGATGTAATTATTAAAAGTGATGGTCTACCAACTTATCACTTTGCTCATGTTGTTGATGATCATTTAATGCATACAACCCATGTTACTCGTGGGGATGAATGGGTTGCTAGTTACCCTAAACATCATGAATTATTTAAACTTCTAGGCTTTAAAGAACCAGTTTATGCCCATATTGCTCCCATTACCATTAAAGAAGGAACAACCGTTCGTAAACTAAGTAAAAGAAAAGATAAGGAAGCCGCGATTAGTTACTATCAAAAACTAGGTATTCCCACTCCGGTTATCAGATTATATCTAGCAACCATTGAAAACTATGACTTTGAAGAATGGTATAATGCTAATCCTAATAAGGGAATAGATGATTTTACTTTTGAATTTAGTAAAATGCCTATTGGCGGGACCCTATTTGATATAGAAAAATTAAATAGTATTGCTAAAATTTACTTTAGCCGTCTTAAAAACACCGAATTATATGATATGACATTAGATTATACTAAAGAATATGATAAAGAATTCTATAATATTTTAGTTAATAATAAAGACTATGCTCTAAAAGTATTTAATATCGAAAGAGATATTGAACGCCCTCGTAAAGATATTGCTTCCTTAAGTGATGTCAGATTAGAATTTAACTATATGTTTAATGAATTATTCTATCAAGATACTAATTCTTATGCTGAATGCAAAGTATGTAATAAAGATATCGTTCTAGATTATATCAACAACGTCTTTGATGAGACTGATACTCAAGAAGATTGGTTTAATCATCTAAAAGAATATGCAATTAATAATAACTATACAACCGATAAGAAAGCTTACAAAGCCGAACCTGATAAGTTTAACGGAATGGTAGCAGACTTCTGTGCCTTACTCCGTATTATTATCTGTAAGAAAAATCAATCTCCCAATATTTATTATCTAATTAAATATCTAGGTAAAGAAGAATTAATTAAAAGAATTAATAAGTTCTATGAAGAAAAATAGTCCCAACCAAGACTATCTTTTTTATTTAGACAAAAAGTCATAACTTAAGAGGAGTTATGATTTTTGATGATTATAGTTATCTAGGAGTGGAAATAAGTAAAAAGTTTAGCATTTTTTGAAAAAGTTTAGTAAAAAAGAAAAAAATCGAATGTCTTTGTCTAATATATATATGTAGAGAGTAGTATTCTGGGGTAGTATTTATTCTCTTAGAAAGGAGACTTCTAATGAGTTATGAAGAGATAAAGAAAAATAACCCCGATTACTTAGTAAGTGCTATAAAAGATCATCCCTTTAAAAGTTTAGCTAAACATAATAAGAAGTTCTTTGAATATTTAGCAGCATCTTTAATAGGGATTAATCCTAAAGCTTTAAAGGATAGTTTCTTTGTAGATACCGAGTTAGATAGTAATCATAAAGATGATAAGACTATGACTGTTGATTTATTATTATGGGTTAATCGGGTTAATAATGGTTATTTTATTAATTTTGAAGCTAATACTTATAAGTCAGAGTCTTTAGACTTAAAGAATACTTATTATACTTATCGTTTAATATTAAATAGACAAGAGATAGGTAAGACTTATAATCCCGTTAAGGTTTATCAGATTAATCTAGATTTATTACCATTATCATTTAATAAGAATATTATTAATGTATTTACAATGACTGATCCAGAGACTAGAGAAGTATTACCAGGTACACCGCAAATAATTCATGTGGCTCTTGATAAATATGAGAAAGATCCTTATAATAAGAATATAAGTGATTGGTTAAGAAGAGCTTTAGGAATTTTCTTGTGTGAAAGTATTAAAGAAGCAAGAAAACTTGCGGGTGATAATCCAATCTTAAAGGATGTGGTTAGTTATATGGAAAAGTATTCAAGTAATATTGATAATTTAAAATTCTTAGACCAACAAGCTGAGTTTATGAAAGTCTTTGAGACTGATAAATTAAAAGCTAAAGAAGATGGCTTAAAGATTGGTATTGATGAAGGAAAAGCCATTGGTTCTGATAATAAAGCTATTGAGATTGCTAAAAAGATGTTAAGTACTGATGCATCTATTGACTATATTGCTGAAATGACTGGTTTATCTAAAGAAAAAATAAATTCTTTAAAATAATTCTGAAGTAGGGTATAAAGACTTATTAGATACTATTCTAGTAGGTCTTTTTTGATGATTTAGTATTGTTCTTAGATTTAGTTTGGTATATACTCTAAATATAGAGAGTATAGGAGATGTTATGAATAAAGACAAGGGATTTACAATTCCAGAGTTATTAGCGGTCATAGTACTTATTGGAATCTTATCAACGATTGCCACTGCTAGTTATAATGGGATTAGTAATAGTGTAAAGAAGAGAACACTTGATAGCAAGTTAGATTTAATTAAGATGAAAGCTGGGGAGTATGCTAGTGATAATGATGTTGTTTCTGAGACTATTAGTGTAGCTAAATTAATTAATGAGGGTTATTTAGATAGTGAGAATACTAGTGATAATAATGAAAGAATAAGTAATCCTTTAGGAGGTTTTTTAGACTGTTATAAAGTTAGTATTGAAAGAAGTACTGATGATTATAATATATCTATAGATGAGGATACTTCTTGTGAGATTGCTAATCTAGATAATATTAGTGATAAGATAGATGTTTATCTATATGAGGGGGAGAATAATAGGATTATTAATTATGAGGCTATTGGGAAGAATAGTGATTCTAAATGGACTAATAAAGATGTTTATTTATTTGTTGATCCTAATAGTATTGGTGGTTCTTTAAAGAAGATTACTTGGGAATTTAGTGGAATAGAGTATCCTAAAGAAAATATTAATCTTGCTGATATAGTTAATACAGATGTTGATGATTATGCTAATATCTTTAGAGTGTCATCATCTTTATTATTAAATACTACTATATATGTGAAAGTAGAAACAGAAGAAGGGTTATTAAATAAGAAAGTTATTGTTAAGATAGATAAGGAAAGTCCTACAGTAACGTTAGATACTAATCAGAGTTATGAGAAACTTGATGATAATAATAATTATAAGACTATTAGTTTTAATGGTTCAGATGGAAATGGTTCTGGAGTAGGGTATACTTCTAATGAAGGGGTATATGGGTATTATTTAACTAAAGATAGTACGATGGTGCCTACTAAAGATGAATTTAATATAACTGTTGAAAATAATTATACAAGAGTAAATGAAAATGGGACTTATTATGGTTATGTGATTGATGCGGCTGGGAATATTTCTAAAGAACCAGTAGCTATTAATGTTAATAATGTTACTTATGATAAGGCGGTTTGTTTAGAGCCAGTAGATAATACGACTTGGATTAATCATGATTATACTTTTACTTATGGTTGTGTTCAAGGAGTAGGAACTGGTTGTGCTTATAGTCCGAAGACGGGTAGTATTAGTGAAGAAGGAAAATTTAGTGATTTTTCTTGGGATGCGGTTGATAATGTTGGAAATGTAACAAAATGTAGTAAAAAAGTAACAGCTTTTGTGGATAAAACAGCTCCTAGTTGTTCTATTGTTGCTAGTGGAACGGCGGGGAAGAATGGTTGGTATCTTTCAGATGTAACATTAACTTTAAAGTGTAGTGATTCTTTAAGTGGAATGGATGGTATTGGTTTAAGTGCTAATAGTAATCCTGATTACAATGGTAAAACATCGGTAAAGGTTACTAATGAGACTAATGGGACAACTTATTATGGGTATGCTAAAGATAAGGCAGGTAATGTTACTAAGATTAGTAAGGTTGTAAAGATTGTTAAGACCCCTCCTACTTGTAGTTTAGCAGTTAATGGACCGACTAATGGTTATGGTGATACAAAGTGTTCTCTTAATACTGAAAAATATAGTGCTTGTTTAAAAAATTTAACTAATAATTGGTTTGGTATTGGCGCTACTCTTTGTATGATGAATAGTATGGAATGTGTTACTAGTAATATTTGGTATACCGGTAATGTTAATGTGACGATGAATACTTCTGGTAGTTTTATTACAGGTAAAACAATGAAAACCCCAAAGGGTACTTCAAATAATGGTACTTATGTAGTTAATTATGATACTAAAGGAGTAGAGGTATCAGGAACAGTTACTAATGAAGCGGGATTAACTGGTACTTGTAGTGTTAAATTTAGAAGAGATGCATCGGCCCCAAAAGCTTCTTTAGCTATGGATGCTGGTACTAAGTGTTACTATACTGTTGAATTTAAAGCTAGATATGGAACATGTGCATCTACTTCTACCGGTGCTAGTATTTGCTCTAATCCTGGTGGTTATTACTGGTGGCCTGGTAATCAAAATCAAACGACAGAGATTACTTGTGAGGAGTGGACTAAAAATAATTATGCTAATTCCACTAATTTAGCCAATTATTTAAAGACCGTTAATGATTCTTATATTAGTACAGAAAAAGTTACGGGACCAACCTCAGAACCATATTTATCGACTAATAATGCTAGATTAACTTGTAGTGATTCAGTTAGTGGTCCAGCTAGCTATAAAATAAATGATCAATCAGGAGAATTATATGATTTAAATTCTTCTTCATCGGGTAATAGTTATAATTATGGTTGGGGAAGTCTTCCTACTAAGGATTTAACGGGAATTTGTACTGATAATGCTGGTAATTCTTCTTCTGCAGCCAGAACTTTTGAAAAATATGAATCGGAAAGAGAAGAAACTGATTGTGAAGATGACCATTTAAGTAAGACTGATTGTAGTAGTGGTAGTAACTCTTGTGCTGATACTAATGGAAGCTGCAGTGAGGGTTATGAAGATAAGTGTGAATGGCATTCATGTAGTGAAGGTAGTAGTAAATGTGATAAGTCTGATACTCATGAAGATTGTGATACTTATACCACGGGTTCTAATAAATGGAGGGCAAAATAATGAAGAAGAAGAAATATATTGGGCTTATAGTTATTGTTAGCCTTCTTACCCTAATATTAATAGGACTTATAACCCGCTTTTTAAATAAGACTCCTATAGTACTCTATGAATACTATATAAATGATAATAAAGTTAGTGTACCAGGAAAAAACTTAGTTAGTTATGATTGTACTAATGGAGTAGAAATATCTTATGATGAAAAAGAACTTACTTATACTACTAATAATCTAAAGACTGATAGTACTTGTAAGTTATTCTTTGAAGCGAATATGTATGATTATATAAATATCCTAGGATATAGTAATGATTCGATTAAAGATAGTAATAAGATAACTAGAGATAATAATGGTAATTCTTATTACTATGGTGATACTGCTAAAAATAATATCTATTTTAATTGTAGTGATTATAGAGATAAGAATACTTGTGAAGTATGGAAGATAATAACTACAGAAGAGGATAATGATAATAGATATATTAAAATTCTAAAGAGTAGTAATTTAGAGGTCTTAGATAAGAGTAGTAATCTAGTACTTAATAAGTTCTCTTGGAATGGGGTAAAAGAAGAAGGATTATCTTTTGAAAATAGTAGTTTATATAATTTATTAGGGGCAGGATACTATAATAGTCATAATAATTATCAATATATAGATAAAGATAATAATATTCATTATTTAGATTTTACTAATTATGGGATTAAGAATGATGAGACTAGGAAGATGATAATACCTAAAGATTATAAAGTTTCTAAGGATTCTAATATTAATAAGAGTGCTATAGACTTTAGTAGAAATGAGTATACAGGATTATCTCTTAATCTTTTAGTAGGGCTTCCTAATATAAGAGATTATGTTTTATCTATGGGTAGTAGTTGTACGGATAAGAATATCTTAAATTTTAATGAATGTGATAGTAATTCTTATATAAATATTAATAATGGGATGTGGTTAATGAATGTTTCTAGTCTAGATAATACTACTGTTTATAGAGTCTTAAAGAGTAAGTCTATTAATCCCGTATATCCTACTATAGAGTATGAAGTAGTACCAGTATTATATATAGATGGTAATTTAAAAATAGTTAGTGGGGATGGTTCAGAGACTAATCCTTATATGATTGCTTATTAAAAAACTGATAGAGAAATCTATCAGTTTTTTAATAAGTATAATATCTTAAATATAGGGAAATACTAGTATAGTTGAGGTCATTTTCATAGAGTTGAAAACTCTATGAATACGATTTTTCGGTCTTTATTTTTAACCTATATTAAAATTATAACACGTAAATAGGCTATTTTAAACTCTAAAATAAGATTTTTAAAAGTTTTTTTAAGTCAAATTTCTAGTCAACTAATGGGACTTTAAGCTTAGGTGAATACTGGTCTTAAAAGACTTTTGTTTAGTCAGAAAATTTATTTTATTCTAGTCAAAATTATAGTCAATATGGCATTTGAAGCCAGTATTCACTGTATATTTTCATAGAGTTTTCAACACTATGAATAGAAAATTCGGTAAAAAGACAATGGTTTCTGGTTTTTTTATACATTCTTAGTATTATTTATTTTTAACGGGAAATAATAGAAGTAGAGGAAATTGTATGGAAATTAATAAAAAGAAATTTGCTTTTATTTTTATAGCAATCTGTTTAGTGGGGTTAATTGGTCTAGGAGTATCTTATTCTTATTACTTAGCTAATATTAGGACTAGTAATGAAGAAAATAAGTCTACAGATATTTCTACTATAGGGATAACTAGTGCGGTTATGGATATGCAAGGTAAAATATCTAGTGATGGAGCTTATCCTGGACATAAGATGGTAAAAGAAGTAGTAGTAAGAGGTATAGGAGCAGAAAATGCTAAACCTGCTAATGCATCGATAAAGATTACACCAGACTTAGGAAATTTTAGTGATGATGTAGCTTGGAAATTATATAAATCAGAAGAGGCAATAACTTGTAGTTCTGTAGAGCATACTGATGG
>CAKOOW010000042.1 GCA_934098445.1 uncultured Bacilli bacterium | reverse complement strand
ATCAATTATTGCATTTTTTAATTGGTTGTGTCTATTATTAAATTCATCAGTTGGATTAATGATTTTATTTTTAAATGGCGAATATAAATCTATAACAATAATTCTTTTTTCTTCATCAGTTATCTCATATAAATTCATCATTTCTATCAATTCATCTAACGTCCATTCATTTATAATATTTGAAAACTCAAATAATAATAATTGCCTTTTTATCAATTCTATTTTATTTCCTTTTTCTTGCATGAAGTTTAATTCTCTATTATCAATATAAAATGTTTTCTTTGCTTCTTCAAATTCCTCTGGAGATAATTCTTTCAAAAAAGAGTATAATTCTTTTAACCAATTTATCTCTGCTATTTTTAAATCATTTTTATCATTATCAGACACAAAAATTAATTCATCTATCGCTTTTTCTATTCCACAATTATTATCTTTCATTATTTTAATAATTCTGTTAGAGTCCAAACCATAATTCAATAATAAATGTTTAAATAACAAATTATATTTTTCATATATCCATTTGGTAGGTACCTTTTGGCCATTTTCTAAATATAACCTAATTGCTTCTTCTGGAGTTTTGTTAAAAGTTTTAATCATATAATTAATTACCCAATAATTATACGAATTTTTTATGCAGTAACTATATAAACTATCCTCATTAAATTTTAATTGTTCTTCTTTTTTTACACCTTTTTTTATTTTCTTTTCTATTTCATCTGGACTATATCCATCATTTATCATTTTTTCTAAATTAAATGTAGAAATACCTAAATAATTTGATAATTCTTCATAAGTAGCTTTTTTACCACGCAATAATGCTTGTTTTCTCTTTGCTTGTGATTCTTTTGTAATAAAAACTGCTTTTTCAATATTACCATATAATTCGTAATACGCTTTCAAAGTATCACGTTTTATTTTTTCTAAATTTGCAATCCCAGTTATAGTCATTAACTGCCCTTTATAAGGAATTGTTCCATTATGCCTTTCTTTGGCTTTTTTTGCTAGTTCAACTGATTCATAAATATTTCCTGTTTTTTCATAATATCTCCCCAAAGCATGGTGTTCCAGTTCTTCCATATTTGAAATCGCTAAAATAGTCATCATTTCCCCATTATATTCAATCGAACCATTTCTCTTTAACTGTGATTTTTTAGTTAATTTTACGGCTTTATATATATCATATTCTGTATCTTCCCAATTCTTTTTTAATGATTCAAATTTAACATCTTCTTTCACTGATATAGCTTTTAAACTCAATATTTCTCCATTATATTCAATATTTCTTTGAGCTAAAGACTTCTTTGCACCTTCTACTGCTTCAATCATATTTCCTGTTTTTTTATACCAATCTGAAAGTGTTGATCTATTTATACCTTCTTTTTTTGCAATATCAGCCTGACTCAACATTTCACCAAAATATTCATATAACTCTCCTCGCATATTTTTTCCTCCATTAATTTTTATTGCCAAATTATGTCTTTATAAAAATTCATAAACTATTCTAAAACAATATTTTTAATCACTTATTATTTCTTCATCAATCCACTTTAAATATTCTTTATTTATACTTGATATATCATATATAGCAAACTCAAAGCATTCATAACTATGAACATTTCTTATAATATCAAATATTTTAGATGAACAATTTTTTTTCGTCTTCATTTGAAGTAAATATTCTCTAGCACCTTCTCGTTCATTCTTCCAATTCCAAATACTTTCACTTTCTATAACATGACAACTTGCCACTAATTTCTTATCTAATAATTGATTTATAACATTATTTAATTCTTCTTTATTATCAAATGCACTTTCTATCATACAATAATCATTCATTATAAAACCCTCCATATAAATTTAAAATGAAATTATTTCCTTTATTTCTTATTTGTTCCATTTTATCTTTAGTATCTTTTAATTTATAGTCAAATCTATCAACTAACTTATTAACATAATCTAATTCTCTAATATAATTTAAACTCTCATCAAAATATAAACCACATATAAATGCAATATAAGAAATCCATATGTCAATTGGTGGTTTCCTATCCTTACTTAATATAGTTTTTTCATTGTTATCAACTCCTATTATCAATTATAACATAATTAAAATATTTATTTTCTATTAATAATTTATCATTATTTATTTGTTGTTGTAATAATTCTAAATCTTTAATATTTTTATTATTCTTTAATGCTTCCATTTGCATTATCGCATTATTATTAAGCTTGATTAATCTTTCCCTTTGTGAAATATTATCTGATATTAAACTAGCATTAATGGTTTCTAAATTACATAATATCACTAAATGTAATAAATCAGTATAATCTCTCATATTACCATTTTTTGCTAATTCAAGATTGTATTCTCGCCATTCTTTAGCAGTCATTCCAAACAATGCTACATTTAAAACATCTGATTCTTCAGTATATATAAATCTCATTTGTTCTTCTGTTAATGTAGGGACTATAAAATTCTTAATAGCATCAGTATGAACCACATAATTAACTTTAGATAATATTCTATTTGCATTTCATTCAATTTTGTATTGATAACTTTCATTTCGTTTTAATCTTTCAAATTCTTTAATTAAATATAGTTTAAATTCTGGGCTTAACCAACTTCATTATTTAATTGTTCCCATAATCCAATATAATCAAACGTTCCCTTATTACTCATCCAATGTATGATTACATTAGCTGGATTTTCAGTATTAGAATATTTTGCTAAATCAGCAAGTGATATATAATCAATATCATTTATTCTCATAACTCTAATCTTCTTATTATTAACATCAAGTTCTGTTTGTATCAAATTATTTTTCATTTTATATCAAATCCTTTTTATGATTTTTTCAAAAAACGAAAAAATCAATCATTTCTGATTAATTCATATATAAAAGTTCGAATAGTTCGAACAGACTCGTCAATGGTGCTGGAAGCAAGATTCGAACTTGTGACCTATGCGTTACGAGGGCATTGCTCTACCAACTGAGCTATTCCAGCGAACATGAAAATTATAACAAAAAGAATATAAAATAACAATAGCTTATGGTAAAATTAAATTGGTGATTTTAAATGTTTAAATACACGCTTGATAATAAAAGATATTATACTTTAAATTACTTTTTTAAAATGAAATTTGGGAAAAAAGTTTTTAAGGTGCCAATTGATATAAATAGTTCATGTCCTAATCAAAGTTCTGGTGGCTGTATATACTGTGCTAATAAAGCATCGGCAAGTATTATAAATAATAATTTAAATGTGTTAAATCAATATGAAAATACCAAAAAGATATTACTTCAAAAGTGGCCTGACGCACTATATATTCCATATTTTCAGTCAGGGACTAATACATATAATGATTATAAAGATGTAAAAAAATATATTGATGTTTTTTTGAAAAGTGAAAATGTTGTAGGGATAGATATAGCAACTAGACCTGATGCTTTAAGTCAAGAGTGGCTTGATTATTTAGAAGAACTTAATAAAAAAACATTTTTAATGGTAGAGCTTGGTTTACAAACCAGTAATGATAATACGTTAAAGTTTATAAATAGAGGCCATAAAGCTGAAGACTTTGCAATAGGCGCTAAAAATTTAAAAAAGCGAGGTATATACGTTGTTGCCCATATTATTAATGGACTTCCATATGAAACAAAAGATGATATGTTAAATACAATAAAGTTTATAAATGAAACTGGGGTTGATGCTTTAAAGATTCACATGTTATATATTAGCAAAAATACTAAATTATATGATATATATAAGAAAGAAAAATTTAAGATACTAACAAGAGAAGAATATATTGATATAGTATGTGAGCAGCTAGAGCTTTTAAGGGATGATATAGTAATCATGCGAATTACAGGAGACCCAATTGTTGATGATTTAGTTGAGCCTAAGTGGCTAACAAAAAAGTTTATGGTTTTAAATGGAATTGATAAAGAGATGGTAAAAAGAAATATATATCAAGGAGATAAGTATGGAAAATAATAAAGGAGATTTCTTATTTGATATTACAGAAAGAAAAAGTAATAAAGTAGATAATGATAATAAAAGCAATAATAATGGTTTTACTTTTGAAGTTGAGGATAGATTAAAAAAAGAAAAGAAAAGTGAAAATATTAATTACTTTAAGAAAGAAGTAAATAATGATAATACTTTGAATGAGATAAATAATATTCAAGAAAATGATTTTGTTTTGCTAAGATGTTTTATGGGAAATGCTTATGAGAAAATTACCACTAGGCTATTTAATATATGGGCTCTTTTATTTGGACCACTTTACTTGTATGTTCGAAAAATGGTAGGCCTTGGCCTTTTAGTAAGTATTTTTGAATTTTGGGTATTACTTTTAACTAAGGAAAAAGTGGTATTTATTGTAACTATAATAATTGTTAACTTGCTATTAAGTGTTACTTTTAATAAGATTTATAGTAAGCATGGGCTAAAAATAATTAAGAAAATAAAGCAGCAAAATATTAGTAATGAAGAGATTAAAAAATATTGTACTAGCCGGGGAAGTACTGATTTTGATTATTTATTTTTGGGACTTATTTTGCAAGTGATACTTATAAATGTAATAGTTGTTATTTATCTTTACTACCAAAGCCCTTTTCAGGTAAATGAGTTAATTTCTAAAGTCCTTGATTATTGGAAGAATTTCTTGTAATACTTTATTTACAACAAATTCTTTTTTTGTCTTTCTTTCATCTCCATAAACATTTAAGCTATAGGTATAAAATGCATCAGCTTTACTATCGTAAATACTTATATATACAGTGTTATCAACTTCTTTGTTTGGATATGCTACAACATTTAGTTTACCGGTTATTCCAATGCCATATGTTGAAGAAGCAAACTTGCTAATAGCTTTGCTCATCTCTTCTGCTACCTCTTTGCTATAGACAGTAAATTTGTTAATGGTATTCTTTTTTACTCCCATTTTTATTTTGTACTCTGTGCCATATGTAACTGCGCCAAAAGAAAAAACGTCAGATGAGCCAGGGATATTTGTGATTGTACTTGCAAGTAAGCCACCTGTACAAGACTCCATACTTGATATAGTTTCATTATTTTCGAGTAATATATCTATTATTTCTTTAACTATTTTTTCCACGTTTATCACCTACTATGTTAATTTTATCATTTTTAAAGTAACGATAAAAGATGTCTTGCTAAATTTTAAGAAAAATGATATAAAGTATAGTAGTTGAATGAGGTAAAAAAATGAGAGTAGTAATATTTACAGATACATATGAGCCCTATGTTTCGGGGGTTGTAACAAGTATAAAAATGCTGAAAACGGCACTTGAGAAAATGAAGCATGAAGTTTATATAGTAACGGCGAACTTAAAAAGCAATAAATTTATTTATGATGAGGATAATAAAATAATATATATACCAGGGGTTAAGACAGGAATATATGATGCTAAGCTAACAAGTTTTTATTCCCATAAGGCTTTTAAAATTATTAAGTCTTGGAATATTGACATAATCCACTCTCAGTCAGAGTTTGGAATTGGATTTTTCTCACGTATTGTTGCTAAAAGGCTTAAAAAACCAGTTGTGCATACATATCATACTCTTTATGAAGATTATGTTTACTATGTTACTCATGGACACTTTGATAACTTAGCAAAAAAACTTGTTATTAAACTAACAAAATATTATTGTGGAAAGTCTTGTGAAAGTGTGATTGTACCTACTGAGAAAATAAAAAATTTATTTGCTAATAAATATAATATAACTAAGAATGTTTATGTTGTTCCAACTGGGATTGATTTAAGTCGTTTCGAAACAGATTATGATACTGGGGATATAAAGAAGAAATATAATATTTTGAAAGATGATATAATTATTGGTGCTGTTGGTAGAGTGGCATTAGAAAAAAGTTTTGATGAAATGCTTTTAGCTTCAAAAGAACTTATCGAAAATAATGACCATATTAAATTAATGATTGTTGGAGATGGACCGGATATTGATAATTTACGGGACTTAACTAAAGCTTTAAAGATTGATGATAATGTTATTTTTACTGGGAAAGTTCCTTATGATGAGGTACCAGGGTTTTATCAAACCTTTAATTTTTTAACTTCTTTTTCAAGAACTGAAACGCAAGGGTTAACCATAATTGAGGGACTGGCAAGTGGACTTCCAACGTTATGTATTAAAGATGATAGTTTTATAGATAGTGTTGAACCTGGTTATAATGGCTACCTTTTTACAAGTAATAAAGAATTTCAAGAAAAAATACTTTATTTAATAGATAATAAAGATGAATATGAAAAAATGGCTAATAATGCCAAAAATAGTGCCCATAAGTATTCAAAAGAAGTCTTTGCAGATGCTGCCTTAAAAATATATCACAAATGTTTAGAGACTAGTAAAAAAAATAGAAATTAAATTTTAGTAGTTAATTTCTATTTTTATATGTTTATATTAATTTATAGCTTTACCATTTACATATAGCTTATAGCCATTAAAATTTATGTTACTATTAGTAGTGTCATCATTATCTAAAGAAGTTACATAGGTATCTTTAGTAAGTTTAATTTTTGATGATTTATCTAAGGATAGTTTAACTGATTTAGCTGTATTATCTGTGTTGATGTCATCTTCGAAGTAAGAGTCTTTACTTAAATTCAGGATTTTGAACTTTAAGCTGGATATTTACTCTTGCGGTTAGCTCCTTAATATGGAAGGGTTTTGTCATGCAGTCATTGGCTCCATTTTCTAATCCTTCAAGTTTATCTTCTAAGCTAGATTTAGCAGTTAGCATCTTTTATTGCAGTATCTATATCTTTAGTAGATCGGCTTTCTAATCCAAATAACGTACTTAAATAGAATCCTCCGTTTAAAATAAAATTATAACAATACTTACTTACTGCTAATCTTTCTATAAATCTATCATACATATATAAACGAAGTAATGTATTAAAATCCAAGTTTCGTTTAACAGCTATATTTTTTAATTTAGCTGTTACTTGCATACTATTCATACATCATACTCACAAAATCCATAACTTCTTCTTTTATACCAAACATATCGGCATACTTTGAAAGTTTTATTAGATCATTGTCCTTTCTTTTAAGATATTCTTTAATTGCATATTTAACATGCTCTATATCCATTCTTTTTTTAGAACGAATTATGTCACAAATACATCTTTCCACATCATAAGCTCTTACTTTATTCCCCTGTGGTGTTTTAGCTTCAGTGACACCTATATCATAGAGCTTATCATCTACATAAAAAACGTTATGCTTTTTTAGCTTAGGATTATTATATTTTTTTGTAACAGTTATATCAAAAGAACTATCTGGTGCTTTAATTGAAAGATTATGAAAATAAAGTGCCGTCATATGAGAATAAATTATTTTTGGAGTACTTACACTAAGTACATAATATACATCCTCGATCTTAGCTGAATCTATATAAATTCCTTTAGCCACTTTTTCTATCATATTCTTTTTAGTCATGATAGATAGATAATTTCTGCTTATATCAAAATCTTCGAGTTCTTTTGCAGTGATATATCCATTATTTCTTTCCATAAGTTTTTGAATGATTTCTATATTACTTTTGTTTATAAACTCCTCTTTTGTCATAAAATCCATAGTTTCACCTCTTTGTTCATTCATACGGACATTATACCGTTTATCCGTATCATTGTCAATACGATAAAAACTGATAAATTAAGCATTTTCAGTTTAATTGTCAAAAAGTAGATTATTTTCATTGAGAATTTTTTGCCACTTTTACCACTTTTTCTCAATGAGATTTAAAACAAATAAAAAAATCCATTGAAGATTTTTGCCACTTTCGCACTTTTCTTCAATGAACTATTTTTTAAAACTCAATTTTTTTGTACCTAAATTGTATTTAAAATCATTTTAGCAATACTGATGCCTCGCAAACCCTTAGAAAATGGGCATAAAAAATGAGAGCACGGTTAAATGCTCTCTTCAGGGGGTTTTGGTTGATCTCTTCACATTGAGATTCGTAAGAGAGATCAGGTTATTTAGCATGACTTCTATCATGCTAGTATAAGCATAATATTTTTTTTAAAGTTTGTCAATTATTTTTCCAAATTTTTCTTAAATATTTTTTTAAAGGAAATTACAAATCAGTCTAAAGAGCCGATGTTATCTATTAAATTAAGGTATTTTGCATCTTTTAAATATTCTTTTTTGTCGACAAAATCTTTACTGTCAATACTTGCTTGTTTTAGTATTTTGTAGTCTCTTTGAATGTCTGCAAGTTTATAATCGGTTGTTCCACTTTGTCTAATTCCAAACAAATCCCCACTTCCTCTTTGTTTAAAGTCCTCTTCAGCGATAAAAAATCCATCTGTACTTTTCTCCATAACCATTAGTCTATGATTGTCATTATCACTTGTTACTAAAAAGCAGTATCCTTGAGCACTTCCTCTTCCTACTCTTCCTCGCAACTGATGAAGGGTAGCAAGACCAAAACGTTCGGCATTAAAAATTACAATAGTAGAAGCATTACTTACATCAATTCCTACTTCAATGACTGTTGTTGAAATCAATATTTTAGTTTTTCCTGTTATAAATTCTTGCATAATATTTTCTTTTTCTTTATTTTTAAGTTTACCGTGAAGCACTTCAATTTTAACTTTCTTATTAAAGGCAAGATTTAATTTTTCATATAATTTATTTATACTATTTAGTGAATTTTCTTCCTCTTTTTCAATTAACGGAGATACAACAAATATCTGATGACCTTTTTTAAGTTCTTCGAGCATACTAAACAATACTTTTTTAATATCTTGTTCGGGAACCACTTTTGTAATTACGCTTTTACGCATTTTTGGTTTGGTTTTTATTTGAGATAAATCTAAATCACCATATATTGTTAAAGCATATGTTCGCGGAATAGGAGTTGCTGATAAGTATAAAGCATCAACATTTAAAGTTTTATTTTGCAAGGCTAGTCTTTGATTAACTCCAAAGCGGTGCTGCTCATCAATTACAACTAATCCTAAATTTGAAAAAGTTATTTTTTCATTTAACAAAGCATGAGTTCCGACGATAACATTTATGCTTCCCTCTTTAATACTTTTGATAAGATTATTCTTTTCTCTAGCACTTTGACTACCGACCACTAAAGCGATATTTATATCAGTATATTTATAATATTCTTTTAAACTTTCATAGTGCTGTCTTGCTAGTATTTCAGTTGGAGCCATAAAAGCTGATTGATATCCTGCATAATGATTTGCAAGCATAGCGATAATAGCAACAATAGTCTTACCTGTACCAACATCCCCTAAAATTAATCTATTCATCTTTTTATTTGTTTTTAATTCTGTAAGTATTTCTTTAATAACTTTTTCTTGGTCTGTGGTTAACTTAAAATTTAAGCTTGATAAAAAATCTTGAACTAAGTTTTCATCATAATTTTTAGCTATACCTAAGTTATTTGTTTTGGTTTTTAAATAGTGAATTTTAAACATATAGATAAATAGCTCTTCATAGATAAGACGAAGACGACTTTGTTTGATATTTTCAATATTTTGGGGTTTATGAATGAGCTGAATAGCCTTTTCTTTAGAAATGAACTTATATTTATCTATGTAATATTTTGGTATATAATCATCTATAGTAACGTTTGCTTTTAAACTTTCTGTAATTAACGTTTGAATTGTATTTTGCTTTATCCCTTCAGTTAGATGATAAATGCTTTCTATTTTTTCTTCTAAATCTTGAAACTTTATATTGCTTGCCGTGATACTGCTGCGAAGTTTATTATATTTTCCTGTTACAATGATTTCTCTTTCTTGATAGAGTAACCTTTTATAAAATGCTCGATTAAAGATAGTTACTTTTATAGTAGTGCCATTACTATCAACAAAAAAATCCATTTTGTTTAAGTTTTTCTTGATAAAGGTTATCTTTGGCATTGTGATAACTTTTCCCCTAATGTATATTACTGAGTTATCTATAGCATCCTTTATATCAACAAACTTGATAATATCATACTTATATGGATACCATTGAAGTAAATCTTCGATGGTATAAATATTTAATTTATTTAATAATTTTTCGACTTTGATACCAACTTTGGGTAGTAAATCTAAATTCATAATACATCACAAAAATATTATAACAAAAATCGCTTAAAAGTGCTTGACAAAACTAGCAAAAACCATTAAGATAGTAATCACCAATTCACTTAAAGAAGGCGAATTGGTGCTAGTATCACACTAGTCAACCCCTTTTTATTC
>CAKOOW010000041.1 GCA_934098445.1 uncultured Bacilli bacterium | reverse complement strand
ATTGCTACCACTGGATTTTGAGTCCAGCGCGTCTACCAATTCCGCCACACAGGCATATAAGTATTATAGCAAATAATAGTTTAAATAGATACTAAAAATTCACTATAATATTTAATTTTCAGAATAAATTTTATTTTTTTAAGCAAATACTTGAACCCACAAGTAACGACCATTAAATTTTAAGACACCAACACCAAGTTTGGTATAATCACCAACCATATTCATATAGTGACCAGGAGAATTACGCCACCAAGTAGTAGCTTGTTTGCCACTTCCCTGTCCCCAGGCTAAGTTTTCTCCCCAGAAATCACCATATCCTAGTTCATCAGCAACAGAAAAACAAAAGTCTCCATTAGGGCGCATATGACTTAGTTTGTTGCCGTAGCCCATTTCCATAGCTCTTATCATTGCCACTTTCATTAAGTCTTCATCAAGCACTAATTTTTGAAGTCCTAACTCTTCACGATAGATATTAGTATTTTCTAGAACTTCATTAGCTTCTGCCGCATATTTACTACGATTTTCGATAGCCTCTGGTAATAAGTCTTTAGCCGTTGCTTGATAGTTAGAATAATCATAAGTTGTTTTGGTATTAGTCTTTTGGTTTTTAGTCGTACCATCACTATATAAATCATAAGTAGTTGTTGTTGTCTTATTAATTTTTACGCCATATTTAAAGTCTTCACTAGTCGTGGAAACATCTTTTTTAGTCTCTACAAATTTAGGTTTATTTTGATTATTACTTTCTTCTTTAGCTTGCTTATTAGAGGTTTTATTACTTCCAGAATTATTATTCTTAAGGACATTAGAACTATTTTTCTTAATAATTAGTTTAGTAGGAGCCATAATCTCATTATTACTATTATCTTTAGCAATAATCGTTATATCATAAGTCCCTTCTTTAGAATAATCTTCTTTATTCTGATATCTATAGGTACAAGAATCACCACTATTATCAGTACAACTATCTATAAAATCTTCTATTTTATAGGTTTCTCCTTCGTTAATAGTAACTTCCTTTAATTTTAAATCTGGTTTAGTCGTATCCTGGATAGTTAAAGTAGTCTTATAATCTTTATCATTTATAGTAACAACTATATCATATGTTCCTACTTTATCATAAGATGGTACTTCTATTTCTTTCCCATCTAAGTAGTATTTAATGACATAAGATTCTTTAATATCTTTAGAAAATAATTCATAAGTAGTAAGTACGGGAGAATTAATTTCTAAAGAGATATTATCTCTAATCTTTAATTCTTCTTGAGGAGAATCTACCTCTTTAGTATTATGTCTCTTTTGATAATCATTATTTAATTTAGTATACAAAAGAACGGGTATTAAGATAAGAAGAAGTATCCCTATTACAATTAAAATAATTCGAATTGATTTTTTCATAAACACACCTTTTTATTCTATAAATAATTATATTTAATATTTAACTATTAAGCCGAAACTGCTAATTAAACTGACTGCTTGTTCAGGAGAAATAAAAGAACCCTTAATATCTGAAGCTTTAAAAATCATTCCATTAATCTCATTAGTTGATAAATCAACACCTTGTAACTTGGTATCTGAAATAGTCATTTTGTCCAATCGACAATTACTAAAGACAAGATTTTTCTCAGTACATCCAATAAGACGCATTTCTTTTAGATTACTGGTTATAAAGCTCGTATTTTCGAGTTTAGACTTACCTATGTTAAGATAAAGACCATTAGAGTCCTGGACTATTACATTCTTTAAAGTACACTCGAAGATAGAAGTCCCAAGCAAATTACAATTTATAAACTTCACCTGATGAAACCCACAATTAGAAAAGGTACTATTACTAAAGTTACAAGATTTAAAAGTAGTATTAGTAAGAACTATATCATCTATAGAAATATTACTAAAAGTACAAGCTTCATAAGTATTATTATCCATCTCAAGATTAGCAATATGCTGATAAGTATTATTCTTTATAATCATTTGACTTCTTCCTTATAAATAGAATTAAATAAGTCCCCAGTTGCTTTTTCTTCCGTAGTAGTCTCAATCTTTGGTAAATCTTTAAGAGTTGATAAACCAAAATAATCTAAAAAATCACTAGTAGTCCCATATAGATTAGGACGTCCTGGTAAACTAGACTTTCCTACTTCTTTGATTAAGCCTTTAGCCACTAGTTTTCTAATTAACCAAGTATTATTAACTCCTCGTAATTCATCTATTTCAATACGGGTAATGGGTTGATTGTAGGCAATAATGGCTAAAGTCTCTAAGGCAGCTTGAGACAAAGTATTAGTCGTTGGATTACAAATCAACTTCTGATAATACTCTTTATGTTCTTTTTTAGTCGTTAGTTTAAAAGCATCACCAAGATAACTAATTCTAATCCCTCGATTATCAGCTTCATAAGCTTGTTTCAAAGAAAGTAATATTTCTTTACAAGTAGGAATATCTTCACTTAATAATTCACTTATTTGTTTTAAAGTTAACCCATCATCGCCGGTGACAAATAATAATCCTTCTAGGATACCTTCTTTATTCATATAAACCCTCCACTGTAATTGGACTAAAATTATCTTCTTGGGATATTTTTAGTTCTTTGTTTTTACTCATCGTTAAAATAGTTAAAAATGTTATGACAATATATTCTTTAGTATTAATAGTAAAAAGAGAATAAAAGTCAACTTTTCCCCGAACTTTTAAGATATTTTTAATTTCTTGAGTTCTAATCTCAATACTAATTTCTTTCTTTGTAATGGTCGTATCTAAGGGTTTAGCAAGCTTTAATTTCTTTTTTACTTCTAAGAAAGCTTGGTACAAGGTATCAGCTTCATAAAATCCTTGTGGCAGTTTTTCTGTCTCATAATACTCTTTTAGACTCTCTGGAAGTCTGGTATAAATCTCACTTCTCTTAGATTCTAAATTTTTAAAAGTCCCGGTAATATCCTTAATATTTTCGTACTCTAATAATTTTTTTCTTAAGTCTTCTTCACTCTTAATACTAAATTCATCATCAGTTTCTTCTTCCGAATCATCCTGCTTATTAACCAGCATTTTACTCTTTAGATGCACAAGTTCACTAGCCATACTTAAGTATTCACTAGCAACATCTATATTTAAGTCTTGCATTTCTTTAATAAAGTCCAAATACTCTTTAATCAAAGTAAAGAGATTAATCTCATAGATATCCATCTTCGCTTGTTTAACCAAATGTAAAAGGACATCTAATGGTCCTTCAAAATCATTAATATAAAATGTATAATTCATAAGTTAGTCTTTCTAATCACACTTATAACCAATAGATTCTAATTCATAGTTAATAGTATTAGCCTTTTCATTCTTCTTATAATATAGTCGATCATATTTAGTAAAATCTTCTTCAGTAGCACTGTAATCAATACGAACGGTCTTAGTAAAGCCATTCTCTCTATTAACAAAACCTGCAGAAACTCCGGTAACTTTATTTAACTCATTTACGGTATTCTGGGTATCAAGAGAATATTTAGCATAAGTATCATCATTAATAGTAAAAGTATAATTAAAAGTATCATCTAAGCCGACTAAGTTATTACTATTAAAAGTATAAACTATCGTATGATTACTATTAGTACAAGTTAGTTTATTATTCTTTAAAGTTACACTTTGGTAATCAGCTGAAGTACGCTCTAAAACTTCAAAACTTATCGCCTGATTATACTCTGTCTCACTAATAGGACTTTTTAAGGTAATCTCTTCTTTACTAGCTAAAGTATCCATATCAATTAAAATTCTTCCTAAATATGTCTTAGAGTCATTATAAAAATCAAAATAAATCTTATGATCTCTAAAACTATAAGAAGTTTCCCCATTATTTAAAATTTTATAAGATAAGTAAAAGTTATTACCTTCGGTTGTCTTAAGAAAATTAGATATTTTTAAGTCCCCAAAAGTTATCTCTGTATCTTCTTTTAAATCATAATAAGTTATTTTAGTTTCATCACTACTTAAATTATTGTCATTCTGATCTTTATTAGCATTATCATCACTAGGATTATCTTTTCGATTATTATCATAGATAGAACTATTATCATCAATATGAAATATCTTTAAAACATCACTAAAGTAAGGAGTTATCTGAGGTATTAAGAAAACACTTAGTATTAAAATCACAAACAAAATAAGCATGGCAACGGGACTCTTTTGCGTATCTTTTTTCATCATTCCAATAGTCTCATCACCACTAAGTTTAGGCATCTCAAGACCATTGTTTACGGGATTTTGATTAGTATTAGGAGTTTCTTTATTTCCTTGAACTTGATTATTATTAGGAACATCTCCCCTATTTTGATTTACCTGATTAACTTGATTACTCATAGTCTCTGGTGTTACCATTGTCCCGGAAATTGGAGAATTATTTTGATTACTCATAGTAGCTTTTATACTCCCATTATTTGGGGATATATTATTACCAGAATTACCAGCGTTATTCCCGGTATTAGGAACACCAGAATTTATAACTTGATTGCTCATCGTTTGATTACTAGAAATATTATTATTGGGTTGATTAACTGTACTTTGAGAACTACCAGAATTAAATATATCATTATTATCACTAAAGACATTACTTTTCATATCATTATTCATATTCATACCTTCTTATTTCTTTTACATTCTCATTATACCAAGAATTCGTTTCCTTTGTAAACAATGAAACAAAAAATTAGAAGATTACTCCTCTAATTTAATTTCACTCTTCCGATAATTAAGAGCCATACCAATCACAAAAATATTAGCCAGTAAATAAAACCATAACAAGAGAATTACTAAGTTAGCAAGTCCGCCATAAAAAACTGAATAATGTGCGTAATTATTAATGTAAAAAGAATAAAGCCAAGTCACCAAAGACCAACCAATCGAAGTAAAAATAGCGCCATAGGTAAGGTTTTTCGAAGGAATTTTAACATCAGGGGCCATCGCATAGATAATCTTAATAAATAAGAAAATAACAAATAAGGCGAATGGTCCTTGTAAAAAGTTAAAAATACTCTTTAGTTGTTCTGTTACAATCGAATTTAGATTAACATATTCAACCAGACTAATAATTTTATTACCAAATAATGGGAAGATTAAGATAAAAAGGAATAGAAAGACTATAAAGACCGTCATCACTAATGACTTAATTTTACGATAGATATAGCCTTTATCTTTGATACCATAAATCATATTGGAAGTAATAATGACAGCGGATGCTCCGGATGAAGCCGTAAAAAAGCCGACAAAAAGCGTTACAAAGAATGATAAGGATAAGCCACTTACGGAAACAATGGGAATTATCATCGCACTGATATTACTACCAAAAGCTTTCGTAATAAACTCTTCAATAAAATCGATGGATAAGTTAAGTCCTGCAGCCCCATAACCAATCAGGGTCAAGATGGGTACGATTGAAAGAATAAAAGAAAAAGCAAGATGACCAGGTAAGATTAGCATTTCTGGTCTATTTAAGACACTATAAAAGTTTTTAATAAACTCTTTTGGTTTCATTACTACTCCTTAGCACTGTTTTCTTGCTTAGTTTTCTTCATATCTTCAACGGCTTCATTTAAAGCATCTTCAATTAGTTTTTTATCACTATCAATCATACTATGACCAATCGATGCGCCAAAGTTATATGGTAAATTCTTTAATTCTTTATATAATTTTTTAATATAGCTTACTACTTGTCTTTCATCGTATCCTACTAAGTAAACTAGAAATTCAGTACCATCAGTACGAATGATATCACTATTATCTAGTTGTGTTCTAATGAGAATATTAGCGGCTGCTTTAATTTGAATATCACCTTTCTCATATCCTAAGGTATCATTAATCTCTTGAATTTTATTTAAGTCAATAACAACCATTGCCTGTGGATAAATGGTATTCTTATTCCAAGAGGAAGCATTTTCCATCAGATAATTACGATTTTTTAATGAAGTTAATTGGTCAATATAACGCAACTTTTCTTCTTTTTTAATCTTCTTAGAAATCTTAATCTTTCTTGCTCGACGATATAAAACATACATAAGAATAACAAAGGTAATTAAGAAATAAAGGATATATTTAGCAATAGTTCCTAAGATAGTTCCACTTTCTAAAGTCATTTTATAACTATTAAGACCTGTAACTCTAATTTGTTTTGCATCAGTAAGGGCTATATAAGCTTTAAATAACTTAGCAAAAGCATTATCTTCTCTAATTCTAAAGGTATAAGGGGTATTTAGACTACCGGCATAACGAGGACTATAATTTTTAAGAGTGGTATTAGCTAAATCTAAATAAGTATCATAATCTAAGACAACAATACTATCCTTAGATAATTTCTTTAATTCACTAGTTTTCTTATAAGTCTTTAAGTCAATATTATTAATATTCTTTAAATTATCATAGATGATACTATCTTGCATCGCATACACTGTCTTATTCTGTAAAGAATTTAGGGAATCAACAACGATATCGTTACTACGAGGAGCAATAACATAATACTTAATATCAAGGTTAGTATTAATACTAGTATAATTATTTGTTAAAGTATAATAGTTAAAATAAAGGTCAATAGAATTATTATTAATCGCATTAGTTAGCTGTTTATAAGTACGATATTTAACATACTTAAAATCGATACCTGCCATATCACTAAAATTTTTTAAGTAAACCGAAATAATTCCTCCGTAGTTACCTCCTAAGATGATTTCATAAGGATTATTATTGACAAAGCCATAATTATAAACGCGTGATACTAGTTCTTTTTGCTCAACTTCGGATAACTTGATGGCACTTACTAAGGTGTTTTTCAAATTAGTATTATAACTATTTTGGTATTTACGGCTAGCCCATTTACTAAAGTATTTCTTAACAATACTACTGAAGTTATCATCTAACATATAATAGCCATAGTATTTTTTAATATCACTAAATTCATAAACAATATTATAATTTTTCTCTAAAACATACTTAGCAAATTCATACTTGGGAACCATAATGTAATCAAGATCTTTTTCTAAATTAGTCTTTAAATCACTGTAAGTATCATAAGTAACAAATTCGATAGATTTATTATCTTTTAAGAAACTTTTTAAATAGTCTTCATCACTCTTTAAGATTCCAATCTTAAGATTACTAAGAGTCGTTAAATCATTAAAATAAATGTATTCTTTCTTAATTAAGACATAATTATCAGCATAGAATTTAACAAACTTATCATCAGGAGCGGTAGTACTAATAAAACCACTACTGACTGTATTATCCTTAGTCGTATAAGTTACAGGATTAATCTTTAAGTTATACTCTTTTCCTAAATCATTTAAGAAGTCGTAAAAAACACCAGAACCACTACTGCCAAAGACATCAAGATCATTTAAGACATTAACATTTAAAACAGTCGAAAGATTATTATTAATCCATTTATTTTCTTCAACGGTTAGTTTATTAGGATCATTTAAAATACGAACTAGAATAAGAGAAACTAAAGTAATTATAATGATACCGATAAATGAGGTCAAAATGAGTTTAAATTTTTTGGTCATCTTACTCACCATCACTTACAGGGTTGTTATTATTCCAAATAAGGTTGGTACCATTGACATTTTTAGCTCCCATAATGGTAAAGCCTTCAGAAGTATCATTTTTTTCACTAACTAGAGTAAAATGAACATCATAGAATTTCTTTTCATCTTCACTAAATTGCTCTAAGGATTTAACAGCTATGGACTTAGAAGTCTCTAAATCAGCCCCGGCTTCAAAAACAATACGAATATAAATGATTTTACCAGTTACAGTAACAGTAGCATCTTTAACATTTTTGCCTTCTTTGATACTATTTGTTACTTCACTTTCCTTATCATTACTGATAATATTAGCTTCAATACCATCTAAACGGTCACCGTATTTAGACCCACCATTTCCAAAATAAAAGTACTTTAAAAGTAGACCAACACTAATTGCGGCACAAGTGATTATAATTAAAAGCATAAAGCAAATAGCTTTGTTATTGCGGATAAATTTTTTCAAAATTACACCTCTTTCTGTAAATTGATTATACTATATATTTTTAATTTTTACTAGGGAGCTTTAAATACTTTTCTAAAGTAGCAGCATCCCAAATAGTAATTCCTAGACTAAGAGCTTTATCGTATTTTGACCCAGGATCATTTCCGACAATCACGACATCAGTCTTTTTACTAACAGATTCACTAGTCACTCCTCCACGGAGTTCAATTTCATGTTTTATTTCATCACGACTAAGTCCCGGAATAGTACCAGTAATAACGAACTTTTTATCTTGAAAATTACTATCTATAATAGTTTTTTCACCTTGATAAGTCATATTAAGTCCCAATTCTTCTAAGCGAGAGATTAGGATTCGGTTAGCAGGATTATCAAAGTAATTGCTGATATTTTCAGCAAGGACACTACCAATATCCTTGATTTTAACTAATTCTTCTGTCGAAGCGTTCATAAGATTACGCATAGTCCCGTAACGAGATGCTAATAGTTTAGCTGATTTCACCCCGATACCACTGATACCAAGACCATTTAAAAGACGTTCTAAAGAATTATTTTTACTATTTTCAATAGAAATAAGTAAGTTGCTGACGGATTTATTTCCAAAACCTTCTAATTCAATTAAATCTTCTTTATCTTTACTTAGAGTATAGATATCAGGAATATCTTTAATTAAACCCATATTATAAAAGTCTTCAATAATTTGTTCACCAAGGCCATCAATGTTCATAGCATCTCGAGAAATAAAATGAATAAGAGCATTAATCTTTCTGGCTGGACAAGAAATATTAGGACAATATAAATCAATCTTAGAGTCTGTAAGTTCTAATTTAGTCCCACAGATAGGACACTCGGTTATCATTTTATACTCTTGGGCATCCTTTGGTCGACGTTCTAAAACAGGACCAACTACTTCCGGAATGACATCACCGGCTTTATGAAGATAAACATAATCGCCAATTTTTAAATCTTTACTGACAATATAAGGATAATTATGGAGGGTTGCTCTTCTAATGGTCGAACCAGCAACTTTAATAGGCTCTAAAACGGCGTTAGGAGTAATCTGACCCGTCCGACCAACGGTACAAACAATATCTGTTAATTTAGTAATAACTTTTTCCGCCGGAAATTTATAGGCAACCGCCCATTTAGGATATTTAACCGTATAACCTAACGCTTTTTGGGCACTTAAATCATTAACTTTAATAACGATTCCATCGATTTCGTAAGGTAGTTCGGGACGATGAATAGTCCAATAGTCTATATAAGCTAAGACTTCATCAATATTTTTACAAATCCGGTTATTAGGATTCACAGGAAGACCACATTCTTTTAAAAGGTCTAAGGTATCACTGTGATGTAAAAGATTAGTATTAGGTAAATGGTATAAAACAATATCTAAATTACGTTCACGAGTGATACTACTATCTAATTGACGAATAGAGCCAGCGGCAGCATTACGGGGATTTTGGAATAAGGGAAGGGCTTTTTTCTCCCTATCTTCATTAAGTTTATGGAAAACTTTCTTTTGCATATAAATTTCCCCGCGAACTTCAAGGTCAATCTTTTTATGTAAAGTCAAAGGAAGTTTTTTAATCGTTCGCACATTATGAGTAATATCTTCACCAATAACCCCATCACCACGGGTAGCAGCCGAGACAAAAGCTCCCTCTTTATAAATAAGTGATACGGCTAAGCCATCCATTTTAAGTTCACAAGAATAGGCCACTTCTCCTACTTCTTTACGAACTTTTGCATCAAAGTCTCTTACTTCATCATAATTAAAAACATCGGCTAAACTAAACATAGGAGTCGGATGGGTAACTTTTTTAAACTCAGCAATAACCTCATTACCAACTTTACTCGTTGGCGAATTATTTAATTTATATTCAGGATAATCTTTCTCTAACTTAATTAATTCATCCATAAGAGAATCATATTCATTATCAGTAAGGGTTGGATTATCATTAACATAGTATTCAACATTCGCTTTATTTAAAACTTCACATAGATATTTTATTCTTTCTGGGATATTTTCTTTATTCATCATAAGTAGTTTTCCTTTCAATTTCTCTCATCTTTTAACATTTTAGCACTTTTTAGAACTCAAAAAAAGTACAAGGCCTTAACTTTGTACTTAAAATCTAATAAATAAAATTATTCTTCAAAATCGCATTCTCCGTTAGAACAAGCAATTTTTTTACCTTTTTTAACTAATACACTTTGACATTTTGGACAGAACTTATTAATTGGTTCAT
>CAKOOW010000040.1 GCA_934098445.1 uncultured Bacilli bacterium | reverse complement strand
GAAATAAACTCTTTAGAAGAAGAACAAACTAAGTTAAATAGTGAGATTCGTAAACGTATGTTAGTTATTCCCAATATTATGGATGCATCGGTTCCTATTGGTAAAGATGATTCTTTTAATGTTGAAGTTGAAAGATTTGGAGAACCAGTAGTACCTGATTACGAAATCCCTTATCATGCTGATATTATTGAAAATTTAAAAGGAATGGATAAAGCATCTGCCGGTCGTACTAGTGGGGAAGGTTTCTACTACCTAACTGGTGATATCGCAAGACTTCATGAGGCTATGCTTGCTTATGCTAGAGACTATATGATTAACAAAGGCTTTACTTTTTGCATTCCTCCATTTATGATTCATGCTGATGTAGTAACTGGTGTTATGTCATTTCCTGAAATGGAAGCCATGATGTATAAAATTGAAGGTGAAGATTTATATCTAATTGGTACTTCTGAACATTCTATGATTGGTCGCTTTAAAGATCAAATTATTAAGAAAAGTGATTTACCTATTAAACTTACTTCTTATTCTCCATGTTTCCGTAAAGAAGGTGGCTCTCATGGTTTAGAAGAAAGAGGATTATATCGTGTTCACCAATTTGAAAAACAAGAAATGATTGTTTTATGTGAACCAGAAGAGTCTATGGATTATTATAATCAAATGTGGAAGTATACTGTTGAAATCTTCAGAAATATGGATGTTCCTGTTCGTCAACTTGAATGTTGCTCAGGCGATTTAGCCGATTTGAAAGTTAAATCTTGTGATGTTGAGGCTTGGAGTCCAAGACAAAAGAAGTATTTTGAAGTTGGCTCTTGTTCTAACTTAGGTGATGCTCAGGCAAGACGCTTAGGTATTCGTGTTAAGGGTGAAAATGGCACATATTTCTTACATACCCTAAATAACACTTGCCTTGCGACCCCAAGAGGACTTATTGCCGTAGTAGAAAATAACTATCAAAAAGATGGTAGTGTTAAAATACCTAAAGTATTACAACCATATATGGGTGGTTTAGAAGTTATTAAGCCTCAAAATAAGTAAAAAAATGTTTCAAAATTAAAATGTTGTGATATACTATAAACGTATTTAAAAGTTTTGATTAAGAAGTAGTAATAACAATTAACTTGATTTTTAGAGATTAATTCAATTTGGTGGAAGAATTAAAATCAAGTCGTTATGAATTCACCTTATGAACTGGAGAAATCCCGCAGAGTTTGCGTTATCAAAAAAGAGTATAAATTAAGGTGGTACCACGGTTCTTACGTCCTTTAGAGGAGGTAAGAACTTTTTTAATTAAAACTTTAAAAGAAAGGAATCTTTATGCAAGAACAATTAAAAAATATAAAAGAAAATGTTATTAATAGTTTAGAAAATATTAAAGACTTAAATAGTCTTATGGAACTTAAGAATAAATATTTATCTAAAAAAGGAGAAATTTCTTTACTCCTTGCTGGTCTTGGTAAAATGGATATTGAAGAAAGAAAGACTTGCGGTAGTTTAGTAAATACTTTAAAACAGGAAGTATCGGAATTAATTCAAGAAAAGGAAAATCAAATAAAAAAGGAACTTCTTGATAAAAAGTTAGAAGCCGAAGACATTGATATTAGTCTTCCAGCTACTAAAATACCCGTTGGGTCTCCTTGTATTTTAGAAAAATTAATTCTTGATGTTGAAGAAATATTTATGAGTATGGGTTATGATGTTGTTGATGGACCCGAGATAGAATTAGATAAGTATAACTTTGAGATGTTAAATTTACCTAAAGGACATCCAGCTAGGGATGCTCAAGATACCTTCTATGTTAAAGGAGAAGAATTACTTTTAAGAAGTCAAACTTCCCCAGTTCAAGTAAGAACAATGCTAAAAGGAGAAGGTAAAACTCCTATTAGAGTAATTTGTCCTGGGAAAACTTATCGCCGTGATGATGATGATGCTACGCATTCTCATCAGTTTACCCAGATTGAAGGCTTATTAGTAGATAAAAATATTTCTTTGAGTGACTTAAAAGGAACAATCGACTTAGTAGCCAAAAAACTATATGGTATAGATACGAAGACCCGTTTTCATCCCAGCTACTATCCATTTACCGAACCTTCAGTTGAAGTTGATATTACTTGTTGTAATTGTCATGGGACGGGTTGTAATGTTTGTAAACAAACAGGCTGGGTTACAGTGTGTGGTGCCGGCTTAGTGCATCCTAATGTTTTAAGAATGGCTGGCTATGATCCAAGCGAGTGGAGTGGTTTTGCCTTTGGCTTCGGAGCTGAACGTTTAGCCATGATTAAATATGATATTAATGACTGTCGGGTATTTTACAATAACGACCTAAGAGAAGTTAGTATCTTTGATAGAAAGGAAAAAGAAAATGATTAGTTTAGAGTGGGTTAGTGATTATATTGATTTAAAAGACCAAGATTTAAAAGAGTTAGCCGTTAAAATAACTAGAGCAGGAATTAATGTGGAAAAAGTTATTTCTAATGACATTCCTAATTTAGTGATTGGAAAAGTCATAAATTGTATTCCCCATCCTAATTCCGATCATATGCATATCTGTGAGGTTGATGTAGGTAAAGAAAAATTAGTCCAAATTGTGTGTGGGGCTTCTAATGTTAAAGCTGGCATCAAAGTAATTGTGGCCTTAGAAGGAGCTAAATTACCAGGGGGAGAGATTAAAAAAGCGGAATTACGTGGGGTTCAATCCAACGGGATGATTTGTGCTTTATGTGAGGTTGGTCTTGAAGAAAATACTAAAGAAAACTATGCTAAAGGAATCTTTATTGTTCCAGATAATTTAAAAGTTGGGGCACAAGCCATACCTGCTTTAGGACTAGAAACAACTCTTTATGAACTAGATATTCATAAACATCGTAATAATGATTGCTACTATCATATTGGTTTTGCTTATGAGATAGCCTCTATTCTTAATCGTAAAGTCAAATTACCTGATATGTCTTATAAGACTAATGATGATGAGGTTAGTAATTACCTTTCTTTAGAAGTAGATACTCCTAAATGTCCATATTATACCGGTAGAATGGCTACTAACTTAACTATTAAAGAAAGTCCTGAATTTATTAAAAAGAGACTTCTTGCGGCGGGGATGCATCCTATTAATAATGTTGTTGATATTTCTAATTATGTGATGTTAGAATTTGGTCAACCTCTTCATTTCTTTGATAAAGATACACTTGGAGATAAAATTTTAGTTCGCAATGCTTATGAAGATGAGAAATTAGTAACTTTAGATAATAATGAAAGAATCTTAAAGACTAGTGATATTGTTATTACGGATGGGAAAAAACCTATCTGTTTAGCAGGAGTTATGGGAGGCTTAGATACCGAAGTAACTTCTAGTACTAAGAATATCTTTATGGAAGCGGCTATCTTTGATAATATTAGTATCAGGAATACCGCTAATAGATTAAATCTTAAGAGCGAGGCCTCTATTCGTTATGGAAAAGGCTTATCTTATGAATATACTAATTATGCTCTAGATAGAGCTTGTCATTTATTAGAAAAATATGCCGATGCAACTATTCTTAAGGGAACTATAAAACACGATAAACTAGATAAAACTCCAAAATTAGTAACATTTAAAGAAGATGATATTAGTAAACTTCTAGGGATTGATATTAAACCTAATGATATTGAACATGAACTTGATAGATTAGAATTTCCTTACGAATTTCATAATAATAGTTTTACTGTAACTATTCCTAATCGTCGTTTAGATATTGATCCTAATGTCAATGATATTGCCGAAGAAATAGTACGTCTTTATGGCTATGAGAACCTCGTTTGTACCTTACCAAGAGTCGAGATAAAACAAGGAGAATATAAAGGTGATGTTAAATATCGTAAAATCATTGCTAGTCGTCTTCGTACCTTAGGACTTACGGAGACTAGAACTTATACCTTGACTTCACCTAGTATGGCTAGTACCTTTAATTATGAAGGAAAGACCCATCTAAATTTACCTAATCCAATGAGTATTGATAAATCTGTTTTGCGTACTTCTTTAATTCCTAGTATGCTAAATGTCTATAATTATAATAAAGCTCGTAAAGTTAATGATATGTTTCTTTATGAGATTAGTAAGACTTATGATGTTAATTATACTGAAGAAAGTAAGATTGCCATTCTTATGAAGGGTAATTACATCATAAATGAAGCGACTAAAGTAAATGTTCCTACAGACTTCTACTTAATTAAAGGGGTAGTAGAAAATTTACTTGACTATTTAGGATTTAAAGGACAATATAAATTCGTGAAGAGCAAAATCGATAGTATGCATCCTAAAAGAAGTGCTATGATTTATTTACAAGATACTTTCTTAGGAATTATTGGGGAGGTTCATCCAAGTATTAGTAAAGATGAAATCTATGTTTGTGAAATTTCTCTAAATAAACTAATGCAAGATATTAAACCTCTTAAATATGTTGGAGCTTCTATCTATCCGGAAATTGTTAAAGATGTTGCTTTTGTTGTTGATAAGAAACTACCTGTGGAAGAGATTATGACAACCATTAAAGATACGGGTAAAGACTTATTAACTAATATTAGTATCTTTGATATTTATATGGGTCCCAATGTCTTAGAAAATGAAAAATCAGTGGCCTTTAAACTTACTTTTCAATCTAAAGAAAGAACTTTATCAGATGAAGAAGTTATGAAGATATTTAATCAAATTATGGTTGATGTCAAAGAAAAGTTTAATTGTAAGGTTCGGGATAATTAAAGTATTCGTAAAGAGTACTTTTTTCTTTTCTCTCTTTTAAAGATAAGAAATTCTAAAAAAAACATAAATTTAACCGAAAAATCCTTGTAAAATACTTTTGAAATTGGTACTATAGAACTTAGTTATAAATGGATGTGGTTATATGAATAATTATCTACCAGTGATGCTTCTAAAAGACTTAATCATTCTTCCAAACCAGGAAATTAAAGTAGAAACCGTAAAATCTGATCAATTAATTACCGTTTCGAATAAACATCATAATGGCAATTTACTTTTAGTTTGTCCAACTGATACTTTAGAAGAAGAGCCTAGTATCACTGACTTACCGACAATCGGGGTCGTTGGCATTATCAAAAATATTATTGATTTACCTAATGGTAACATAAGACTAACAATCTTAGGAACAACCCGTGTCAAAATTGAAAAATATAATCATTTAACCGATAATAAAACCATATTAATGGCTATTACTAGTTCCGTTCTCGATAATAAAACCGATATTGTTTCCGAGACCGCCTTAAAAAGAAAATTAATTAAGACTTTAACCACCTATATAAACATTTCTCATACCATTTCCAATAGCGTTCTTTCCCAGATTGCTCAGATTAGTGACTTAAATAAACTAACCGACATTGTTACTACTTTTATTCCGTTATCTTTTGAAAAAAAAGTTAATTATATGAATGAATTAGATTCCTTAAAAAGAGCTACTAATTTAATTTATGATATTTCGGTTGAAATTGAAGTCTGTGAATTAGATGAAAAGATTGAAGATACTCTAAGAGAAGAGATGGAATCTAATCAAAGAGAGTTTATTTTAAGAGAAAAAATTAAACAGATTAAAAAAGAACTTGGTGAAGATAAAGATTCTGATACGGTTAAAAATTCTTATCTTAATATGCTAGATGACTTAGTATTAAGTGATACTACGAAGACGAAAATTGCCTTGGAGATTCAGAAATTAGACTATTTACCTGAAGGACATCCCGAACGAGCAGTGGTTCAAAATTATTTAGATACCATATTAAATTTACCTTGGAATAAGACTAATCCGGAAGAAAGTGATCTTGAGAAGATTAAAAAGAATCTTTCTAAGAGTCATTATGGTCTTAAGAATATTAAAGACCGGATTTTAGAATATGCTAGTTTAAAGAAAAGAAATCCTCATCTTAAGAATCCTATTATCTGTTTAGTGGGAGCTCCTGGCGTAGGTAAAACTTCTATATCGATTGCCATTGCTAAAGCTCTAAATAGAGAATTTTATAAACTAAGTGTAGGCGGTTTAAGCGATACCTCCGAATTAATGGGCAATCGCCGAACTTATCTTGGGAGTAATATGGGTAAAATTATGCAGGCTATTAAGAAGTGTAATTGTAAAAATCCCGTTATCCTTATCGATGAAGTAGATAAGATGGTTAAAAATTACAATGGAGACCCCGCCTCAGCTTTATTAGAAATCATTGACCCAGAACAAAACTATCTTTTTACCGATAATTATTTAGAAGAACCATTTGATTTATCCGAAGTAATGTTTATTATGTCTGCTAATGATATAGAAAATATTCCCCCCGCATTATATGATCGTTTAGAGATAATTGAACTTGCTAGTTATACTCTAGAAGAGAAAATAGATATTGCCAAGAAGTATTTAGTTCCCGGTATTTATAAGAATTACTTAGTTAATTCTCGAGACCTAAAGATTAGTGAAGATATTATTAAAGAGATAATTATCTTCTATACGAAAGAGGCTGGTTTAAGAGAATTAAAAAGAGCTTTGGAACAGTTAATTAGAAAGATTATCTTGGCATATACTGATCAAGACTTAAAATTAAATGTAACTTCCGAAATGGTTAATCAATTTCTAGGACCTAAAAAATTCTGTGCTCCGAAACTCCTAACTAGTGAAACTCCCGGAATTATTAATGCTCTTGCTTATACTCCTTTAGGAGGAGTAGTTATGGAGATTGAGTGTTGTCTTTTTGAAGGTAAGGGGGAGATTATTACGACTGGTTCTTTAGGAAATGTCATCTTAGAGTCAGTGGAGGTGGCTACTAGTTATATCCGAAGTAATAAAGATTATTTTAAAGTTAATGATTATTATTTTGATAATCGTAATATTCATTTACATTTCTTAGAAGGAGCTACTCCTAAGGATGGACCTTCCGCTGGAGTTAGTATAACTACTAGTTTACTTAGTTTACTTTTGAATAAGGCTGTTCCTAAAGATATTGCTATGACTGGAGAAATCGGGTTAAATGGCGAAGTCCTAGAAGTAGGGGGGATTAAAGAAAAGTTAATTGGAGCTTATAATAATGATATTAAGACAGTGTTTATCCCCCAAGCTAACTTAAAGAATTTGGAAGAAATACCTAAGACTATTTTAAATAAACTAACTATCCATGGTGTTTCTAATTACCAAGAAATTTATCAAGTTATTTTTATGTCAAATGAAAAGAACTAACTTTTATGTTTAATCTTCCTAAAATGAAGATGTATAAATTAGTTAGTTCTTTTTAAGTCTTGTAAAATCTTTTTATACTCAATAAATTCTGAATTTTGAGGGGTAATCTGTAAGACAAATAAAATTTTTCCATAAAGCTTTTCAACATAAGTCTTATCATCATCTTGATAGTTAAGGTGTTTTAAGTGATTACCAAGGCCATACCTTGTAATATAGTATATTTCTTGTCTGATTTTTTTCTGATAGAGTCTTGGTACATTTAAGTTTTGATTGCAAACAACTCCAGTCACTATTTGCGCCTTATTTCTTTTTATAACCGTTATTTTCCTTCTATTAAGAGTAAATCCTCTTTTGGTTAGTTCTTGCTTCACGAAACTAATTACTTTTGAGGCGCCAAAATCACCTGAAAAAGTCATATCATCACAATACCTGGTATAGTCAATACCTTTTTCTTTTGTATACTCCCCAATTTTTAAATCAAAACTTCTTAAAACTAAGTTGGAAATATAGCCAGAAGTAGGAGCTCCTTGGGGTAAGAAGTTATTATAAGTAACTAAATTAGTTAAAAGACTAGCGACCGCCTCAGGATAAATATGTCTTGGAAACGCATACTTGTAAACGTCAAGAAAACTAATACTAGGAAAAAAGTCCTTTATATCTAATTTTAGAATAACTTTCTTTTGAATGTGAACTTTGGCGTTATCGATTAAATTATAACCATTCTTATAAGCTATCGCATAATAAGAAGTAACTCTTTCTTGAAGACAATTATTAAGAATATTTCTTTGTATTCTTTTTAAGGTTAAATCTGGCTCGTAGATAGTACGATATCCACCTTTTTTCTTTGGAATTTTAAAAACTTTATAATGTTTTTCTATCTCATTACTAAGAGTATATAATAACTTTAAATTTTGCTTCTCAGTTAAATTATCATCATCAATAAGATTAAGAGATAATATGAATTCATTAATTTTATTTTTAGTTAAGTGGTTCCACATATTACCTCCTAAAATAAGCAATACTTAAGGTGATATTAATTTATGGAAAGGGACTTTTCTAAATGCAATTTAGCTAAGCTCCCTTGGAGTAAAATAATCACATAACCTAATAATTATTAAACCTTGATGACTCATCAAAGTGGTCCTAAAACCGATTGCTATTGCTTGATTTAATTATAGAGCAAAAATATTTAAAAAACAAGAAATAATCATTACGAGTTTATACCTTAAAGAGGAAATAACCATTCTTAATTTTAGCTAGTTAGTTATTCTTATTTTAAGTTAGTATCTAGTTCGATAATCAGAGTAATTTTCTTCTAAAAAGCACGATATAGGCTATCTAAACCGGTAAAAATTTGTTAAAATACTACTTGGATGTGAATTTTATGAAACAACAAAATATTAGAAACTTTTCCATTATCGCTCATATCGACCACGGGAAGTCCACTTTAGCTGATCGTATTTTAGAGATGACGGGGTCTGTTGATAAAAGACAAATGAAAGAACAACTCCTAGATAGTATGGATCTTGAGCGTGAACGTGGAATCACTATTAAATTAAATGCCGTTCAATTAAATTATCATTACCAAAATGAAGATTACACTTTTCATTTAATAGATACTCCCGGTCATGTCGATTTTTCTTATGAAGTGTCTAGGAGTCTTGCCGCTTGTGAAGGAGCAATTCTAGTAGTAGATGCCGCTCAAGGAATAGAGGCTCAGACTTTAGCTAATTTATATTTAGCGATGGAATGTGACCTAAAGATTATTCCTGTTATTAATAAGATTGATTTACCCAATGCCGATATACCTAAAGTAACCAAAGAATTATGCGATATTTTAGGCTTTAGAGAAGATGAAATTATTTTATGTTCTGGTAAAACAGGGGTCGGGGTAGATAAACTTTTAGATGCGATTGTCGAAAGAATCCCAGCTCCCCAAACAGATAATCATAAGAAGACTAGAGCTTTAATCTTTGATAGTGCTTTTGATGCTTATCGGGGAGTTGTTGTGCATGTTAGAGTAGTTGATGGTACTTTAAAAGTTAAAGACCACATTAAAATGATGGCGTCTAATCATACTTATGAGATTGTCGAATTAGGTATTAATAATCCTAAAGAAGTAAAAAAGGATGAGTTAGTATCAGGAGAAGTAGGATGGGTCGTAGCGGCCATTAAAGATATTTCGACTGTTGAAGTTGGGGATACCATTACTTTAGAAGATAATCCAGCTGAAGAACCATTACCAGGGTATAAACCAATGAAACCAATGGTTTACTCAGGACTTTTCCCTATTGATTCCAGTAAATTTCCGGCCTTAAGAGAGGCCTTAGAAAAACTCAAATTATCCGATGCGTCCCTTATTTTTGAACCAGAAACATCTGATGCTTTAGGATTTGGTTTCCGTTGTGGCTTCTTAGGACTTTTACATATGGATATTATAATCGAACGTATTACGAGAGAATTTAATATTGATTGTATTGCGACTTCTCCTAGTGTTGTTTATGAAGTAACTTTAACTAATGGTGAAATTATCATGGTTGATTCTCCTAATAAAATGCCGGATCGTCAAGTTATTTTAAAGATTAAAGAACCCTATATTAAAACAAATATTTTTGTGCCAAGTGAATATATTGGTGCTATTATGGAATTATGCCAAGATAAACGTGGTAACTATATTAGTATGGATTATATTGATCCAACTAGAGTTAATATTCATTATGAAATCCCTTTAGCCGAGATTGTTTATGATTTCTTTGATAAGCTTAAAAGTGCGACTTCGGGTTATGCCTCATTTGACTATGAATTAATCGGATATAAAGAAAGCGATTTAGTTAAAATGGATATTATGTTAAATAAAGAAGTAGTAGATGCCTTATCAGTTATCGTTCATAAAGACTTTGCTTACAATCGGGGGAAACAAATTGTTTCTAAATTAAAAGAAGTAATTCCTAAACAATTATTTCAAGTTCCTATTCAAGCTAGCATTGGTTCCAAAGTAATTGCGAGAGAAAACATTTCCGCAATGCGTAAAGATGTTTTAGCTAAATGTTACGGTGGCGATATTTCCCGAAAACGTAAACTTTTAGAAAAACAAAAAGAAGGTAAAAAACGTATGAAAATGGTTGGCTCTGTATAAATTC
>CAKOOW010000039.1 GCA_934098445.1 uncultured Bacilli bacterium | reverse complement strand
CACTTTATATGAAGCTAATAAATATTATGATGCCTTATTAAATTATACAACTGATTGTTTATTATTTCCTATGGATGATTTTGTAGCGTCGGTTGCACTTGCTATTTCACCAGAATTAAAAATCAAAAGATTAGAGACTATTAATGCTTTAAAGGAAGATAAGCCAAAGATAGTTGTAACCAATTTGATGGGCTTTTTACGTTATTTACCTGATTATAGAACTGTTAATCGTTTAGAGTTTAAATTAGAAAAAGGCTTATCGATAAATAGAGATAAGATTTTGGAAGTTTTAGATTCTTTTGGTTATAAGAGAGATACTTTAGTTACATCTACAGGAGAATATGCTGTTCGTGGTTACGTAATTGATCTATTTTTAATTGAAGAAGAACATCCGATAAGAATAGAATTCTTTGGTAATGAGATAGAGTCAATACGTTATTTTGATGAAAATACTCAAATGTCAATTAAGGAAATTGATAAAATAAATTGTTTGCCTTTTCAAGAGATATCTACTTCGAGTAAAAGTTGTATCTATGATTATATGAATAATCCTATGACTTTTTTTGTTAATTCTGATGATATTAAATTAGGATATGAAAAGTTATGTGAAGAGTTATTAGATTATAAAAAAGATAATCCTAATTTAACAGATGGAGTTATGTTTGAACTTGATAAGATAAATGTTAAGAAGAGAATTTCTTTAAATAAATTTGTGGCTGATAAAGATAAGGCTATACTTTATCAGAGTAGTAGTTTGGATAATTTTAATTCTAATTTTCAATTACTAAGGGAATTTGTTGGTAAGAGATTAGAAGAGAATAAGACTGTTGTTTTTTGCTTATCGAGAAAAGTAGAAATAGATTTTATTAAAGAAATGTTTCATGTTACAAGAATCGTTTCAGAAGATCAATTATTTACTTGTAAAGTTAATATTATTAATTGTCGTATAAATAATGGTTTTATCTTTAATAATTATGTGGTTATTGGTGAGTATGATATTGAAAAAACTAATACAAGAGAGATTAAGTATAAAAATACTTATAAAATTGGTAAGAAGATTAAGGGATTTGATCAGTTACAAGTTGGTGATTATGTAGTTCATACTTATCATGGGATTGGTAGATATGAAGGGGTAATTTCTTTAACTAAAAATGGTGTTGTTAAAGATTATTTACAAATAACATATGCTGATAATGATAAAATTTATGTTCCGGTAGAAAAAATAAGTACTATTTTCAAATATACTTCTAAAGATGGAGTAGCACCAGTTTTAAGTAAACTTAATGGAACAGCTTGGGCGAAGACAAAAAGAACTTTAGAAAAGAAAATTCATGATATTTCTTTAGAGCTTATAAAATTATATGCAGCTCGTAGTAAAGTTACAGGACCAGTTTTTAAAGATGATCCGATGGATGTAATGTTTGATGCTGATTTTAAGTACGAACCAACTATTGACCAACAGAAGGCTTTTGATGATGTTAAAAAAGATTTAGAAAATAAAGTACCTATGGATAGATTGCTTTGTGGAGATGTTGGTTTTGGTAAGACTGAAGTAGCTTTTCGAGCTATGTTTATGACTGCTATTAATGGTTTTCAGGTGGCTTATCTTTGCCCAACGACTATTTTGAGTAATCAACAATATGAAAATGCTTTACAACGCTTTAGAAATTTTCCAATTGAAATTGCTCTTTTGAATCGCTTTACGACTAAAAAAGAAGCTGAAAGAATAATTGCTGGTCTTAAGAATGGTACGATTGATATAGTTTTTGGAACCCATCGTTTGTTAAGCGACGATGTTGGTTATAAAAATTTAGGACTTTTAGTAGTTGATGAAGAGCAAAGATTTGGGGTAACTCATAAGGAAAAGATTAAGAAATATAAGAATGATGTTAATGTATTAACTTTATCAGCAACGCCGATACCAAGAACTTTAAAAATGGCAATGTCTGGTTTAAGGGATTTGTCAATTATTGATACGGCTCCGGTAAATAGATATCCGGTACAGACATATGTTATTAAAGAACAAGATATGGTAATTAAAGATGCTATTTATAAAGAATTAGGACGTAATGGTCAGATTTTTGTTTTGTATAATAGAATAGATACTATTGAAAGTAAAAGAGATGAACTTCAAAGATTAGTTCCTGAAGCGAGAATTGTTATTGCTCATGGTAGAATGAATAAATCGCAGATGGAAGATGTTATGCAAGACTTTATCGATTATAAATATGATATATTGTTATGTACAACCATTATTGAAACTGGTATAGATATTGCCAATGCTAATACTTTGATTATTTATGATGCCGATCACTTTGGTCTTAGTCAGTTATATCAGATAAGGGGGCGTGTCGGCCGTAGTTCGAAGATTGCTTATGCTTACCTTATGTATAGTAAAGATAAAATGTTAAATGATATTGCTATTAAAAGATTAGAAGCTATCAAGGAATTTACAGAACTAGGTAGTGGTTATCGAATTGCGATGCGTGATTTGTCTTTAAGAGGAGCAGGCGATATTTTAGGAAGTGATCAAGCTGGTTTTGTCGATGCTGTCGGTTTAGATTTATATATGAAAATGGTTGATGATGAGGTAAGAAGATTAAATGGGGAAGTAATTACGGAAGATAAGACTAATAATTCTTTAATTGATGTAGATACGCATATTAGTGATGATTATGTTGCCGATGAGTCTTTGAAGATAGAAATTCATCAAAAGATTAATGAAATAGATAGTTTTGCCAAGTTAAAGGAAATAGAAAAAGAGTTAGAAGATAGATTTGGGAAAATTGACGAAAAGATTAGAGTTTATATGTATGAAGAGTGGTTTGAGAAATTAGCATTATCACTTCATATTGAAAGAGTAGTTCAGAATAATAAGATAGTTGAGTTAGAAATACCGGCAAGTCTTACGAAAAAACTAAAATTTGATAAGTTATTTATGCAAGTGTATAATATTTGCCCTAAAGTTCAATTTAGGTCAATGCTTAATAATGTCTATATAACTATTCCTATTGGGAATTTACCTAAACATTTTGTCTTTTATTTGGTAGATATCTTAAATTTAATTAAAGATGAGTTGAGTAAAGAAACTCAAAATCAAGGAAATAATTCTGTTGATATTTAAATACTTTAATATTTTATTAGTTAGGATTATTATAGTAAGTAACGTAACTAAATAATGTCTATTCAGTCGAAAAATATAGATTGGGTAGACATTTTTTTACATAGAAGAAACTTTTTTTTGATTTATATATATCTTATTTAAAAATTTATGATACAATTAATTTATAATAGGAGGTAAGATATGGCTAATAGAATGGTTCTAAATGAAACTTCTTATTTTGGTTGGAATGCTAGGGAAAACTTGGTATCAGAAATCAAAAAGAGAAAGTTTAAGAGAATATTAGTTGTAAGTGATGAAAATTTAGTTAAATGTGGGGTTACGGGAAAAGTTACTGATATATTGGATGCGGCTAAAATTAAATATAGTTTATTTGATAAAGTAAAACCAAATCCAACTATAAGTAATTGTCATGATGGTATTAAGGCAGCACGTAAGTTTCATGCCGATAGTATAATTGCTGTTGGTGGGGGTAGTGTTATTGATACGGCTAAATGTATTGGTATCGTTGTAAATAATAAGGAATTTTATGATATAAATTCTTTGGAAGGGGTTGCTGATACAAAAAATAGATCTTTACCAATTATTGCTTTACCAACTACGGCAGGGACAGCAGCAGAAGTTACGATAAATTATGTAATTACTGATGAAATTGATAAAGTTAAAAGAGTTTGTGTGGATACTAACGATATTCCGGTTTTATCAATAGTTGATACAGAATTGATGAGTAAAATGCCAAAGATGACAGCGGCAGCAACTGGTTTAGATGCTTTGACTCATGCGATGGAAGGTTATATTACTAAGGCTCATTGGGAAATACCTGATATGTTTCATTTACAAAGTATGGCAATGACTTATAAGAATTTGGTTAAAGCTGTAAACAAAGATAAAGAAGCTCAAAATCAAATGGCGATGAGTGAATATGTTGCCGGAATGGGATTTTCCAATGTTGGGTTGGGTATAGTTCATTCGATGGCTCATCAATTAGGAGCTACGTATGATATAGCTCATGGAATTGCTTGTAGTTTATTTTTACCATATGTTTTAGAATGGAATGGTGAAGTTGCTTATGATAGATATCGTAAGATGGCAGAAGCATTTGAAATAAATACGGCTGGTAAAACGGATAAACAATGTGTGGCTCTTGTTGTTAGAGCAGTTAGGGATTTAGAAAAGACTTTAAAAGTTCCTATGACGTTAAAAGAATTGAATGTTAGTCCAGATAGTTTTGAAGAGATGGCTGCTAAAGCTTTTGTTGATCCATGTACGGGTGGTAATCCAAGAGAAGTAACAAAAGAAGATATTGTTGAATTATTTAATAGAGCTTATGAAGGAAAAGGAGTTAAGAAAATATTGAAAACTAAAGTTGGTTATAGTGAGAATATAGATGCTTACAAGAGTGGTGTTGAAACGGCAAAAATGGCTGCTAAAATAGAAAATCCACAAGTTGGTTTATTATTTACAAGCTGTGTTCAAGATCAAAAAGAAATTATTAAAGGTGTTAAGTCAGTTTTAAAAGATGTAGATGTAGTTGGTTGTACTTCGAGTGCGGCTATCTGTACTCAAGATGGTTATTTAAATAAAGAAACTGGTTATTCAGGAATGATGCTTTTAGGTGGCGATGCGAAAGTAGTTGCTGTTGGTTCACCTAAGACTAGTGATGATGCTAGAGAAATTGGGAAAAAATTAGCAGAAAAGGCTGTTAAAAAGGCTGATTGTATTGAAAAACCAAGTTATGTCTTTGTAAGTGCTAGTCCAAAAGAAGAGGAAGCTTATTTAAAGGGTATTGCTGATGTCATTGGGGATGTTCCTGTCTTTGGTGGTAGTGCTGCTGATAATACTGTTGAAGGAAAATGGAGTTTATTTTATAACGATGAAGTCTTTAGTGATGGTTGTGTAATGGCTTTAATTTATGCTGATACCGAGATTAAGAATATTTATACTGGTAATTATAATGAGACTAAAGATGCTGGTTTAATTACTGAGGTTAAAGATAAGAGAACTCTTGTTAGTATTGATGGTAAGCCAGCTTTAGATGTTTATGCTAAATGGACTGGTAAGAACATTGAAGATATGATGGGTGGTAACTTACTTACAGAAACAATCTTTAATCCACTAGGAGTTAAAGATCAAATTGGTAATGTAACTGCTGTTAGACATCCTATGTTTGCTAACGTAGATAAATCTATGAATATTGGTGCTAATTTAGAAGAAAATACGGCTATTATTCATTTAACTAATACTCCGGAAGGAATGCTTGATAGTAATGCTTGTGTTGTTAAGAAATTAAATTCTTTAATGGATAATAGTCCTGAAAGTTATTTCTTAGTACACTGTGGTGGTCGTCGTTTAGGTCTTCAACTTACTAATATGGAAGATAAGATTTATTCAGAAATTAAAAAAGCTATTCCTAAGAAAGAGTTCTTAATGGTCTTTACATTTGGTGAATATGGTAGATGTGAGCATTCTAGTAATATAGTTGGTGGTTTGTCACTATCATTTACTGGTTTTGGAAAGGAATAAAAAATGGCAAAGAATTTAATTGGGAAGACTTGGTGTGATGCAAGTAATGGGGAAGTAATAGAGATTACTAACCCCGCTACTAATGCACTAATCGATACAGTACCAAAAAGTACAAAAGAAGACTGTGATAGGGCTGTGGAAGCTGCTTATTTGGGTCAAAAAGAATGGGCTAAAGTGCCTTTATATGAAAGAGCTAGTCGTTTATTAAAGTTTGTTTCGTTAGTTGAAAGAGACAAAGATAGTCTAGCTAAGTTATTGTGTGAAGAAACAGGTAAACCAATAAATGAGGCTATTGGAGAAATTGCTAATGTTTCAATTGGAATTCCGGCTTTCTGTGAAAGAGCTAAACATGAATATGGGAATGTTATTCCATACGGTCAAGAAAAAGGGAATGAAGCAACTTTACAATATACAGTACAAGCTCCTTTAGGAGTAGTTGTAGCAGTTATTCCGTTTAATTTTCCAAGTGATTTATTTTGTCAAAAAGTTCCTGCAGCTTTGTTAATGGGGAATAGTGTCATTTTAAAACCAAGTGCCCATAATCCTTTAACTCTAACTAAATATGTTGAGTTATTAATGGAAGCTGGTATTCCTGGGGGAGCCATTAACTTAATTAATGGTGCCGGTGGAGAAGCCGTTCAAGCTTTAGCTGAAAATCCTAAGGTTGCGTTGGTAAGTCTTACTGGTTCAACTTTGGCTGGGGCCGAAACGATGGCTAAGTGTGCTAAAAATATTACCCATGTTATGTTAGAACTTGGTGGTAATGATGCCTTTATTCTTCATAAAGATGGTGACATTGATTTAGCAATTAAAGAAACTATCTGGGGTAGATTATATAATACTGGTCAAGTTTGTTGTGCTTCGAAGAGATTTTTAGTTCAAAAAGATATTTTAGATGAATTTGTTTCTAAATTAACTGAGACATTTAAAGGTATAAGAGTATGTATGCCAAGTAATCCTGAAGCTAAGATTGGCTGCTTGATTAGTGAAGATGCGGCTAAAAAGGTTGAAGAGCAAGTTAATTCAACTGTAGCGTTAGGTGCTAAAATAGTATATGGTGGACGCCGTAAAGGAGCTTTCTATGAACCTACTATTTTAACTGATGTTACTCGTGATATGCCGGTTGCTAAAGATATGGAAATTTTTGGACCAGTTGTTTCTATTATTAGTTATGATACTATTGAAGAAGCAATTGAAATTGCTAATCAATCAAGTTTTGGTTTATGTGGTAGTATTATTTCTAAAGACCAAAAAATTTGTCAAAAAGTTGCTAACGAACTTGAATGCGGTGGTGTCATTATTAATGGTGCTTCCTTCTTCCGTTCCTTTGAAATGCCATTTGGTGGTTGGAAACATTCTGGCTATGGTAATGAAGGTGTAGTAAGTACTCTTCATGAGATGAGTAGAACAAAAACTATTATCTTAAAAAACATATTATAATAAATATTTATATAGAGAAGGTTGAGAAAAAAATAAATTTCTTAATCTTTTTTAGTATTTTGTTATAAAATTTAAACTCTTGGTAATAATATTATCAGAGGTACATATGTACGGACAAATAAAAAGAATTGATGAATTAGGAAGAATTGTTATTCCTAAACAAATAAGAAATACTTTTAAAATTAAAAATTTTGATGGTTGCTATCAAAGAGTATAATGATTATGTTAAGACGTTATTAACTATTTTGACTAATTATAGTGGGATTAAGTTTTTAGCGACTAATAGAGAAGAAATAATATTTAATAATACGGAGATAAGTAATATTGATGTTAAGAAGTGTGTTAGTTTATCTTTATATGAGTTAGATAGTCTTAAAGAGGAGATATGTCATGATTGTGATATAAGACCAGTCATTATTGATAGTAATGTTGAGGGAATTGTTATTGTTGTTGGAAGTGAATGTAATGGGGAAGTTGGTAAAATTATTAATATCTTAATTACTTCTAAGCTTGATATTTCGTGCTAGGAATTATATACTCGTATTATGAGGCAAAATGTTATGGATGATACGAGATTTATACTAGATTTTTTAAGTGGATTAGAGAAGGATTTAAGAAAGATTGGTCTTTCTTCGATTATTGATCTTCATATTAGACAAAATGATATAGTTTTAGAAGGTCCTAAGACTTTAGGGGTTATGTATGTAGATGATATTCCTATGTATATTTTAACTAGTCAGGGAAGGGTTAGAATTCTAAATGATAGACATCATTTAAAGATGATGGATAAAAAGATACTTCAGGAGTTAAAAGACTTATTTTTTCTTAAGTATGAGGCTAGTCTTAGTGGTTATAAGCTTAATTCTTCGAAGATTTATAGTATTAAGAAAGTACCGGGGAAATTGGATAATTTAGGGGATATTGTTCTTAGAATGGATTTTCCTAAGGATAAGAGGGATTCTAAGAGTAACTTGGTGGAACCAATAATATTTGATGATAATAAACGAATTATTTTAGGTCTAAAGATTAAGTTATTTATTATAAAAGAGTTAAAAAGTATTCAAAAAGATAATGGGTGGCGGGCTAATTACTTAACTTTAAAAGAGTTTATGGCTGATAGGAAAAGGTCAGGGGATTTTGATAGCAATCAAATATTTTTGACTGATGATGATATAAATAATATTGGTAATATAGTAGAATTAGGAATTGTTAAAATTGGCTTGATGAGTAGTAATTTTCATGGTGACATAAGAGATTTTTGTTATAGTGTTTTAACGGGAGTACAATTATATTTAGAGGATTTAGATATACCGAAGACACAGAAGAGTAAGCTTTACTATCAGTTAGATATGTATATTACTTATTTTTCTTTAAGTCCTAAAGAAGAGAGAGGTCTTGGTTATAGGTATGATTATAATAAGACTTTTTTACGGGGAATTGGAGTTTTTGAAGTTTTAGAGGGTGATGAAGTAGTTTTTGGTTATAGTGAAGATGGTTTGGTTAATATTGATAATTCAAATGATGTGGTTCTTAGGAATAAAAAATTGGAGATAATTAGAAGATATTATCATTGAGATTAGTATTTTGATAAAACTTTATTACTAAAAATTGTAACACTTTGAGAAAAATATGTTATACTAAGGTTAATTAACAAGGAACAAATGGGTACCTAAGCGTCTTTGAAAAGAGAGCCTTTCAAGTGGTGAAAGATAGGCAAGATTAATAGGGAGTATGGATTTGGGAGTTAAATCGTTTAATCGCGTTAAGATAAGAGTGTATGTTAAGTCATAAAATAAGGTGGTACCGCGGTAATTCGTCCTTATATTTATGGCTTTTTTATATTCTTTGAGATTAAATGATTAAGGTAAGAAAGGTATGATAATTATGGAAAAGAAGAGATTTTATATTAGTACGGCTATTGCTTATACTTCAGGTAAACCACATATTGGTAATACTTATGAGATTGTTTTAGCAGATGCGATAGCAAGATTTAAAAGATTAGAAGGATATGATGTTTATTTTCAAACTGGTACTGATGAACATGGGGAGAAAATAGAGTTAAAAGCCAAAGAAGCAGGTATTACTCCTCAAGAATTTGTGGATAATGTTTCTGGAGAAATTAAAAATATTTGGGATACAATGAATACCAGTTATGATAAGTTTGTTAGAACTACTGATAAACACCATGAAGAAGTTGTTCAAAGAATATTTAAGAAAATGTATGATAAAGGAGATATTTATAAGGGGGAATATAGTGGTCTTTATTGTACACCTTGTGAATCTTTCTGGACTGAGAGTCAGTTAGTAGATGGGAAATGCCCGGATTGTGGGAGAGACGTTGAAGAGAAAAAAGAAGAAGCATATTTCTTTAGATTATCAAAATATCAAGATAAATTAATTGAATATATTGAGACTCATCCTGATTTTATTCTTCCAGCGGCAAGGAAAAATGAAATGATTAATAACTTCATTAAACCTGGTTTACAAGATTTATGCGTATCGCGTTCTACTTTTACTTGGGGGATTCCGGTAACTTTTGATGCAAAACACGTTGTTTATGTTTGGCTTGATGCTTTAACAAATTATATTACTAATATTGGTTATGATGTTGATGGAGGTAGTGAAGATTTTAAGAAATGGTGGCCAGCTGATTTACATTTAATTGGTAAAGATATTATTAGATTTCATACTATTTATTGGCCTTGTTTCTTAATGAGTTTAGATTTACCATTACCTAAAAGAGTATTTGGACACCCTTGGTTAATTATGGCTGATGGGAAGATGAGTAAGTCCAAAGGAAATGTTGTTTATGCTGATGATTTAGTTAAGAAGTATGGGGTTGATGCCATTAGATATTATTTTTTACATGAAATTCCATTTAGTGCGGATGGGGTATATAGTGAAGATTTATTAGTCGAAAGAATTAATAGTGATTTAGTAAATATTTTAGGTAATTTAGTTAATCGTACTGTTAGTATGGCTTATAAATATTTTGATGGCGTTATAAGTAATCCTGGTGTTAGAGATAGTATTGATGATGAACTAATTAGTATGAGTGAAAATCTTTATAATAATGTTAAGAATAAAATGGATAGTCTACATATTGGGGAGGCTATTGATGAAATATTTAATGTTTTAAAGAGATGTAATAAATATATTGATGAGACAACTCCTTGGGTTTTAGCGAAAGATGAGGCAAAGAAAGATAGATTGGCGACGGTTTTATATAATTTATTAGAAGGTATTAGAGTTTGTAGTATTCTTCTTGGAGCTTACTTACCTGATACTAGTGCCAAGATTTTAAAACAATTAAATACGGAACAAACAAGTATTGAAAGTACCTTACATTTTGGGGCTTTAGAAACGGGTAAGACTTTAGGTGAACCTGAACATTTATTTGCTAGAATTGAGGTTAA
>CAKOOW010000038.1 GCA_934098445.1 uncultured Bacilli bacterium | reverse complement strand
GTTCTATCATTGGTAATTGATCTTCACCTACCGGAATTAAAGTTCCCATAAACGCCGTAATATCCGCCGTCTGACTAACTGGATATGTAAAGAAACCCACCGGAATACTATCTTCAAATCCTCTTAACTTGATTTCTTCTTTGACTGTAGGATTACGATATAACCTAGATACTGTTACTAAATTCATATAATAGAATGTCAATTCCGTAAGTTCTGGTACTTCTGATTGAATAAAATAACATACTTTCTCAGGATCAATCCCACAAGCTAAGTTATCTAAAGCTACCTCAAAGACATTATCTCTTACTTTCTTCGGATTATCAAAGTTATCGGTAAGAGCTTGACTATCAGCCGCAAACAAATACATCTCATCATAATCCCCTTCATTTTGAATCTTAACTCTATTTCTTAAAGACCCCACATAATGTCCAATATGTAATGGTCCCGTTGGTCTTTCTCCTGTTAATATAATCTTCTTCATAATTACCTCCTAAAGAACAAAAGTCCTACTCTAACAAATTAGAATAAGACTACTTATTACCCCTAAATCGTACTAATCTACAACATTTCTTTATCTTTTTAAATTATAATCTTATTTACTTTTCTATATCTGCGATTTCTCTCTTATTTTAGTAAATATCTATTCTTTAGTCAATCTTTTTTCTGCTTAGATTTTACTATTCTAAAGATTATTATAATTAAGATAGTTAATATTATCGGTATTATTATTAATCTTTGTTTAACTAATCTTGACATAGAATCTCCTAAGTTATAAAGATTTCCATTAATAATAAATATTCCCAAGGTAAATAATAAACAGATGATATAAAGTCCTAGTACTTTTAAAATCTTTATAAAATTATTTTTCATATAAGCCTTTCTTTTCCATTTATATTTAAATATCTAAAATTAGAATAACATAGTTCTAAGCATTTTAAAAGACCATTTTCTTAATATAATCCTAAGTATATTAGTATTTCTAATCCTAAGATTATTATATAAAACTTTCTTCTTAAGAATAAACAACTACTTAATATTAACAACTTAATTATATAAAATTTCATTAAAACATAGAAATTAATATTATAAATAACAAACCCTTTTATTAATAAGACCATCATAAAGATAATAAAATCTATCAAGAAAATCATCATCATATCAATTAAAACAATCAATCTAATAATATTTTTCTTAGAAGTCCGAAAGAATAAATAAGCCTCATTAAGCTCTAATAAATACTTATTACATAATAAAGATATATATATCAAAAACAAAATATAAAACATTTTTTCAACAAAAACCATAATATCTTTATAAGCAAAACTATTCAAACATCCTAAACCATATTCTAATAAACTAACATCAGGACTTATTAAATGATAAGTATATAAAAGTCCTAAAGACAATAAAAAATAAATTATTAATACCAAGCTCTTACTCTTAAGAAAACTCTTAAAATAATAATAAAATACCCTAATCATTTATTCCCCACTACCTCTTAAAGAAATACTTCTCACTATCATATTAATAGTATAAGAGACACTAATAATTCCTAAAGAATATATAATATTTAAGAATAAAGAATCAAATAAGCGATAATGTTCTAAATAATAAAATACATCTAAAGCTTTAATAGAAATAACATCATGAAAGAAAAATAACCATACTATTAAAAATATATACCCATAAATAAGTTTCTTACTTCTAAATAAATATAAATAATTAACTAGATCACTTATCAACAATAATAAAATAAGACTTCTAATAATAAAAACTTCAAGAATAAGTACTTCCGTCCAAGAACCAACACTCTTATCATTAACTCTAAAAAAAACTATAATAGTAACTAAAATTCCAATAATTATAAATAATAAAGTATTAATTATCATTCCTAGATATCTACTATTATCTAAAGCCTCTCTTCTACTCTTAAATCTTATAATATAAGTACTATTAGAAAATAACTGTCTATTTAAGTAAATTATATTACTTATAAATAATAGTTCTAAAAAAATCAAAAACAAATAATATCCAAAAGAATTTCCTATTCCCAAGATTACATTATTTTTCTTATCTATAGTCCCAAGTGCTAAAAGACTAAGAGGAAACAAACATAAAAAAATCAATTTAAAATATCGTGATTTACTTATAATTAGCAGACTCTTCTTCATATAACTTACCATCTTCTAAATATAGTTTCTCATCTACCAAATCTTCTAAATCATCTTTAATATGCGTAGTTATAATTATTAAAGCTTTCTCTTCTTCCTTTTGAAGTACTAAATATTCCTTAATCTTTTTAACACTTGCCCTATCAATACCATTAAAAGGTTCATCTAAAAGAATTATTAAAGGTTTCTCCATCAAAGCTTGGGCTAAGCTTAGCTTTTGACGCATCCCCAAAGAATAGGTCCCATATTTCTTATCTTTATCTTTAGAAAGTCCTACTACCTCAAGTATTTCATTAATTTCCTCTTTCCCAATAAATTTTTTAATTCCCGCTAAAAGTAATAAATTATCCCAACCAGTTAAATCATTAATAAAACCGGGATATTCAATAGCAGCCCCAATAAAATGAGGAAATATTTTTTCTTGTTGATAATTTTTGCCATCAAACAATACTTCCCCCCTAGAAGCCTTATAAAGACCAGCAAGTACTTTTAAGAGTACACTTTTCCCACTTCCATTAGCGCCCACTATGCCATAAATTCTTTTCTCATTAAATGTATAACTGATATTATCTAAGACTTTTTCTTTCTTAAAAGACTTACTAATATTCTTAAGCTCTATTTTCATTTAAACTACTTCCTTTCTCTAAATACTTTACATAAGACTCTTTATTCTTATAAAGTAAAATACTAATTATAAACAATATAATAGCAACTACTATCCTAATACCAAAATAAATATAAAGATTAGGAATACTTCTTAGATTAAAAACATTAAAGAATAAGAAATATCCTTTAGTATCTATTCCTAAAGAAAGATATAAAACAATTCCTTTAAGATAAATTTCCATAAGAATATCTAAAACAAAATATAATAAGTAATTTAAAATAATCCCAATATAATAATTATTAACTATTCTAACTGTAATAACACTAATAAGTAAATAAATAATAGACATCAAAAAAACATTAAATAAATAAACAATAATAAGATTATCACCTAAAGCCAAAATATTTGGTTCAAAACCTTCTATCCCATAAATATTCCCATGACTAACAATTACACAAAATAAATAAAGAATTAAATAAATAACTGGTAAGTAAAATACATACTTCATTATTGACTTATAAATTCCCCCAACAAACCTTTTATATCTCTCCCTGATTAAATAATACTTAGCTATCCGACTATTTAAAATCTTACTTATCTTCTTAATACTAACTATTCCTAAAATAAAAGGTGCTAACATATTTAAATATCCCAAAGGTGAATATTCTACCAAACTAAAAAAGATATCTAAGGCTCCCTTATTACTAACAACCTTCCCATTCTTTAAATACTCTATACAGTAATCTATATTTTTATATTCTTCCAAAAAACATTCTTTAGTTCTTTCTAAACGCTCATTAAGATAAACATTATCAATAAAATTAGGTTTATACTCAAAGAAAAAATACCCTATCCCAATACTAATAATAACTCCAAAAATAATTCCCTGTAAAAGATTATCTTTAATTTTTCTCATCACATACTCCCCACTTACTTATCTTACATTAAAATTGTATCATAGATGAGTTAAATTCATCAATAAATAAAAAAAAAAAAAACTACTGCCTAAACAGTAATCTTAAATTCATTATGGCGTCCCTGGGCAGATTTGAACTGCCGACCTATCGCTTAGGAGGCGATTGCTCTATCCAGCTGGGCTACAAGGACAAATACTTATCATAACATAAATAGTTACCTAAGTTAATTTAATGTTCCATCTTAAGACTAATAATGTTATAAATAAATAATAAATAAATACTAAACTTTAAAGCAAGCTTAAATCTAGACATCTCATATATAGCAGCCACTTTATCACAAATAGATACTAAATACGTCCCAAAATACTTAGGTCTTTCTTTAGTATGAGGATACATATGTTTAACAATAATATCCCTCTCTAAATCACTTAGATTATAATACTTTAAAGAATTATCTAAAGCCTTATAGGGATGAATACTTAATCTTTCATAAGCATCATACCCCTCTAAGTCCTTATCGAAATAAAAATCATGAAGAAGAGCTGATCTCGTAATCTCTCTAATTCTTTTAACCTTAAAAATATTACAAAATCCAAAAGCTATCTTAGAAACTCTTAAGACATGAAGATATCTACTAATCCCATGATGAGGCTCTAAATATAACTTCTTAAACTCTTCATTATCAAGGATATCCCTAACTACACTCTGATATTCTATCTTCTTAGTTATAGACATAAAACCACTCTAATCTACAATACTAATAACACAGTATACTAAAGAACAAATAGTAAGTAAGACTATAGAAATAACCATATACTTAAGATTATTATCTAATTCTTTATCACTTATACTCTGTTTATCTCTATTCTTCCATAGTAAACTAAACATCTTTACTAAGTAAAACGATGTCGTAACACTACTAATAATAACCCCACATAATAATAATATCTGATATATCTTCATAATCTCCTCTTTTTTCTATTCTATTATAGCATGATTTTTCTATTCTGCAAGTTTTGTCTAAATTTCTCTAAAACCTCTTTACAAAAAGTCTATTCTAAAGTATCTTACTATATACTTAAGAGATAATAAGTCTTTAGAAACTTTTCATTATTATATATAAGCTACTTCTTATTACTAGTATATTCCAATAGTCTTAATAACATCCTTATATAAAGATCACTTAATCCCTTAGACTTTAACTTCTTAACTAGAATTCTCTTATCACTATAATCCTTATCACTAAACATAATCTTCGCTATCTCATCTTTAACATTAGTCTCTACCGGAATATCCGAAATAATAGAATCTATATCTTCATTTAGAATTCTCGTTGCATCAATCTCAATATCTTTACCTCGACAAATAATAGTTAACTGTTTAACCGTTGATACTTCATTAACTTCAATAACAAAGTCATTATCTTCACTATAAGCTGTAAATTCTTTTTTATCCGCTTCTTGTAAGACTCTAACATCCGTAGCCGTCCTCGTATTTCTAAATCTAATCTTATAATTTCTAGTATCCGGAATAATCCCACTCTTACCCTCATACGGTCTTATAATCAAAGTATAATTATTCTGTAAGTAATTATAATCTATTCTTGTAACAATATAATAACCTTGTTCATACAAAGAACTAATCCCATCATCTTCATAAAGATTATAAATATTACTATTACCAGGGAAAATATGAATCTCTAAACTCTTAGCTACCCCAATATTATTAATATTCTTATCCGGAATATATAAAGGTATAATCGACCCTTTCTTCGCAAATACCGGATAATCATCATCATTAAAAAACATTACATACCTAGTATTCCCATTAAACCTTTTCCCCGTCTTAAAATCATACCAAGTCCCATTAGGTAAATAAATCTTCTCTACACTTCTTTGCATAAGCGTATCTTTCTTCGTCGTAATTGGTGATACTAAAAGCTCACTTCCTAAGAAATACTCATTCTTATAATCCGGTTCATCAATCATCCCGGGTACAGCATGATATAAAGGCATAAAGATAGGAATCCCTAACTTATAATACTTATACCCTTCAGCATATAAATAACTCGATAACTTTAATCTTAATAATAAATAATCTTGGACTACTCTTAAGACTTGACTATTCCATCGCCAAGGCTCTCTCTTATAATAATGTCCATAAGAACAAGCAAATCTAAATATTGGACTAAAAGTCCCAAACTCTACATATCTTAGATATAATTCACTATCTTCAATCCCCCCCTTAAATCCTCCAATATCATGACTCCACCAAGTAATCCCCATATTATAAGCACTACTAATATACTCTGGTAACTTCTTTAGAGTATCCCAACTAACCTTTGTCTCCCCACTATACAAAACAGGATATCTTAATGCTCCTAGTGAAGCTGGTCTTGCTAAAACCATTCCTCTTATATTCGTAAACTTCTTATAGTCATTATAATGATAATAATTTAAAGCATTCATAACTCTCTTATCTTTAGTTCTTACATCTAAAAAGAAAAAATCAACATTCTCATTATATAAAGGATTGATAAGTTTATCTAAGTAAGCCGCTACAACATTAGTATCTAAAACATTAAAAGGTAAATCCTGACTATCATTAATCCCTAACTCACTAGCATAATCCCTATACTTAAATTCATGAGGATGAATCCCTTCCGTTGGATCTAAACTTAGTCCTAAACGAATACCTCTTTCATGTAAGAAGGTCGTAAAATTACTTAAAGAACCCAGTTTATCTCTATTAAAAGTAAACCCACTCTTAAACTTCTTTAAGTCATTAGGATCCTTAATATGCCAATTACTACCCATCACTAAGACATTTAAAGGAATATGATGACTATTAAAATCATATACAAGTTTTCTAACATTATCAAAGGTATAAATATCATCTCGATACCACCATACTCCTAGAGCATAACGAGGTACTAAAGGACATCTTCCTGCTAAAGAAGCATATTCTCCTAAAAACATTCTAAAGTCTTTATTATAAACAAACACATATATATCTATAGACTTATGCGTCCTAGGAACCATATATCCTTTATCATCAATAATCATACTATCAGAATCATCTAAAGTACTAAACCCATCTAAAGAATATAAACTCTTCTGTCTTGCAAAGATACTATTCTTAGCCTTTTTATAAGTATCAGTATCTTTCTCACTCTTCTTTTTCTTATCCGGATCTTTAGAATCACCCTCTTCTAAAGACTCACTAGCCGAAATAAACTCTTTCTTAAGATCTAAATTAAATATAGGAGCAGTAATATTCTTAGACTCATCACTCCCATAATACCAATAAGCCGAAGAATTTAATACATTTACTCTTAAAGTTGAGTCCGGTGCAAAAAGACTCCCTTTAAAAGGTTTCTCTTTTAAATATTGTAAACGATAATACTTAGTATTTACGATTAAAGTAGCATGATCTTCTTGTACATCTAAGGTCGGTAACGGAAAACTTCTATTTTGAATATTCTCTGTCAAATAGTCATTAAATACCCCAGTCTCATCATATTCCAAACGAAGTATCATATCACTAATAATACTAATTCGATAATTTTTTCCCTTAAAAACAGCCTTTGGATTAGTCATCCGATTATTCATATTTGGTAAAAAATGATTTCCTAAAGTACTCATAAAATCCCTATTCTTTCTAATTTTAAGTATAGCAAACTCCATAAATTTTTTCAATTAAAAAGTATCTTTACTACCCCCCCAGTTATGATACAATAATTCTAGGAGGAATATATATGAAAAAGAAAAATATTTTTATCTTTAGTAGTATCATCTTAATAGCTTTAATAGTCTTACTTATCATTATGATGTTTCTTGGCAAAGAGAAATTAACAGTTGATAATAAAGTTCTCGATAATAACTATGTCTCTATCTATACATTATCTGATAATAGAAAAGTCTACTCCGAATACACTACTGTTAAATATAAGTCTAAAGACTTAAACGAAGCTTTAAAGAATAATCTAACTACTATGGAAAAGCTAGTTAAAGGAGCTAAAAAAAGCTCTGGGTTAAATGACGGTGGTACGATGATTTATTACTTTAAAAATTATGATATTGTCAAATGTCATAAGACAAGTGAAAATAATTCTTACATTGAAGACTATTATCTTGTAAGTGATGCCGATAAAGTCATAGATAACCTTTGTAAATAGTAAAAACTGCTCTAGGAAATACCCTTTAGCAGTTTTCTTTTGACAATTATACTGAAATTAAAAGCATTTTCAGTATATTTGTCAAAACATATCAAAAATTCTTAATATTAACCAAGAAAATAAGCTATTCTAACAAATATTAATATTCCTAAATTTACCTAGTATTGGAAATATTTTTCCAAAAGTTATTTTGTTTCATCAAAAGAATTTTCAATTTTCAAGAATTATTTTGTCTTATAAAAAGAACTTTTACTAGTAATTATTTCTATTTATGATAAACTACTTCTAGGTGATTACTTATGCAAAATAAATTTCCATATACTTTAGATAACAAAAGATATCATACTCTTAATTATGAATATAAAACTAAGTATGGTAAAAAAGTCTTCAAAGTTTCTTTAAATGCTGGTTTTAGTTGTCCTAATAAAAAAGACGGTTATGGTTGTATCTTCTGTTCTCCTCTTGGGAGTGGGGATTTTGCCGGCAATGAAGAAGATGACTTAATAACGCAATTTGAAATGGTTAAAAATGTCATGGAACATAAATGGCCGGATGCCTATTATATTGGATATTTTCAAGCTAATACGAATACTTATGCACCCGTAGAAGTCTTAAAGACTAAATTTGAACCTATTCTTAAAATACCTAATGTCATTGGCTTATCTATTGCTACTAGAAGTGATTGTATCTCTAAGGAATGTCTCGACTACTTAATTGATTTAAGTAAAAGAACTAATCTAACTATCGAATTAGGACTTCAATCTATGTATGATGAAACCCTAAAACTAATTCATCGTGGTCACGACTTAAAGAATTTTGATGAATGTGTTAAAAAGTTAGTAACTAACCATATAAATGTTGTTGTTCATATTATTAATGGTCTACCTGGTGAAACTAAAGAAATGATGATTAATACGGCTAAATATGTTAATTCTCTCGGAGTCTCTGGTATTAAAATCCATATGTTACATATTATTAAAAATACTAAGTTAGCTTCTATGTATGAAGAAAAACCTTTTCCTATCTTATCTAAAGAAGAATATATTGATATAGTAGTCTCCCAGTTAGAATACTTAAATCCCAAGATGGTTATTCATAGACTAACCGGCGATCCTAAAAAAGAAGACTTAATTACCCCCGAATGGGTCTTAAAGAAATTTTGTGTTCTAAATGATATAGATAAAGAAATGGTAAGAAGAGATACTTATCAAGGAAAAAAACTACAAGAATAAGTAATTAACTTAAACCTTGTAGTTTTTTTAAATTCTTAATTTGTCTATTTAAAAGAATACATAATTTATTGATTCTTTCATCTGAAATACCACTTGTATATTGATACATATGAAGTAAATTATCATACCATTCTACTATACCATCTAACTTAGATAAATCTAATCTTTTGATATCTCTAACTACTTTAATTATCTCATCAAATGGCTTAATTTGATAAAAGAATCTTCCTTCCCCAGTAACACATAACTCATCTTGACTATAATAAGTAATCTTAAGACTCTCTCCATTATCAAATATAGGAGCAACATTTATCCATTCTAAAGAATTAACGTCTCTTATAATACCAAAGTTATTTAAATGTCTATCTTCATTCATAATTAAATAATCTAAAATATACATATTTTCCATTTTAATTCTAGCATCTTTAAGACCATACTTTTCTAAAATACTAAGATATTCTTCATAATCATTAATACTCTTCGATTTAGGAATATCCTTCATAATTTGATAAGCCGTTATTAGTTCTGTATCTTTATTAATAAAACATGGACATTTAGAAACAATCATTCCTTTATAGTTATCAATACTATAGGTAACATGATTAAACCCGAGTCTTTTACATATTTCACTAGCTAATACTTCATTAAATGGTTGTAAGATTTCATTTTTATAACCACCTTTAAGTAAATATCTTATATTATTATCTATAATCCAAGCTTTTCTTAACATTCCATCAGTCGTATTATTCGGACTTATTAACGCTATTTTACTAGTTATATCTTTACTACTATTAGATAAAGAAGCTTCTCTAAACTCAGCATAAGAAAAATCATTATCAAAGAAGTTAATATCATCATAAGATATCTCTTTATCTACTGGTTTTAACCAATATTGATCTGATAAAGATAGGCCAAAAGCTTTATCTAATAACTCTCCAGGAACTTCTATATTTAATCTATGTAATAATAAATCTAATTTATCTCTAAAAGCTGGTATTCCTCTTCCTTTAAACCATTTAGATAAACTACTTCTAAACTCTTTATCATCAATATTCTCTTTTTGATATAAACTCTTTAAGATATAAGGAGCATACTCTATATTATAAACTTTATATATTTTAAGAAAGAAGATACCTTCTTCATTGTATTCTGCCTCTAATACTTTAGTATTTTTATTCACTAATATACGTCTTATATGAAATCTCTCCTTTGTAAGAATAATTATATCTAAACTAGTTATCATTTACAACAAATATCCAAAAGTAAAGAGTTTTCCTTTAACTCATATAGAATAAGACCCTATGTTTAGTATAATCTAATAATTTTAAATTTTGCATAAGTTCATCTAGCTTAAGCCATAAAAAATATGGCATGCAAATTTAACAATTTACACACCATATTCTATACCCTCCCATATTATACACCTTCAAATTTTCTAATTTACACACCATATAATACACCTTCATCAACTAACTTGGCGAAGAACCACCATATTCTATACCCTCTGTCCTATAACATTAATTGACCGATAAGGTATACGGATCGCTTTTAGCTCCTGTGCCTTTATCAACTAGGATATTAGATTTCAGAAAAAGCGCCGGACGAACAACAAAAGCACCGTAAGCACCGTTGCGGTCAACATCGCCGAACACATAGAACACATCGCGAGCATTAGCCGAATGAGATGTCAATGTCCATTGATGTCTGTTTGTATTGAATAAATAGTCATTTCTGCTACAATCACCATACCATTTATTATAAAATACTGTTGCTAGACAAGCTGCTCTATCTTCAGTTGTTCCCCCACTGGTAGCATAACCGTAATCACTTGGATACATTAACCCTATTTTACCGTTCCAAGTAGTTGCATGACCTTCATAAACAGTAGTTCCTCTTTCTGCTGTATAAAACATACTTGGTGTTACATCATTATAC
>CAKOOW010000037.1 GCA_934098445.1 uncultured Bacilli bacterium | reverse complement strand
ATTATAGACAGTTATACAGATTTGGAAATGAATATATTTTCGAAGGAGATACACCAACTTATATTGCTGGTTTAGATAGAAAAAAAGAATTGCCAGGAGATAATATTACAGATGACTTATATTATTCTACTCATTTAGAAAACGGAGTTGAAACAGTATCGCATAAATTATAACTGAGAATTATCAATTTGATAGTTCTTTTTCTTTACTTAAAGTTGTATGTATAAAAGTATGCCGCCACATAGCAACTACAATTATATTGGCAATGTTACTGTAGATAATTTTAAGATAAATAATGTATCTTTTAATTATGATACTTACGATGATTTAGAGAACTATTTAATCCTTAAATCAGATGAATGCTCTAAAAAGTAAGTTAGGGAGATAGGTAAAAAATACAATAGAAGAACTTTGTTTAGAATGAAACAATTCTCTAGTGTAATTAGTAATAAAAAGTGTCGCCGCTGGTGACACAATTAACATGAGACCATTATACAGAATTATTATCAATTTAATAATATAATGGGAATATTAATATGTAAAAGAGAAAATAAATTTGTAATAGAATATTGTTCCGATGTAAGAATTGCCGTTAGAGAATACAAGCTTGTGTGATATAATTAATAAAGGAGTTGATATTATGCCATCTGCCAGAATACATGAAGCAATAGCTAAAAAGATTAATCAAGAATATAAATATGATGAATTATTATTAAGAATAGGAACTATCTCACCTGATTGCTGGCGAAATGTTCCTAAAGATTCTGGAATTAAAGATAAATATTTGTCTCATTTTTGGGATTTTCGCGTTAAGGAAGGTCAAGCCAATGACTATGTTAATTTTTATAGTAAATATTATAATTTTCTAAATAACCCCTTTTATTTTGGCTATTTATTACATTTAATTGTCGACCAATATTGGAAAACTAATATTGATAAAAGATATGAAAAGACAATAGATGGTAAAGCATATGTCGTTTTAAAAGATGGTAAGATGATTCAAGATGAGAATTGGTTTAGCTATTATGAAGGAATAAAAATGCAACAAAGACTTGCCAGAAGATATCAGTTAGGATATTTACCAATTAATCCAGAAGACTATCCAGGTCTTTACTGCAAAATCGATGAAGTAAATCTTAAAGGATTATTTGGTGAGAATGGGTCACTTGATTATGTAAATAAAACTTTATCTATGAATGATGAGGTAGAAGAATCATTATTGTATGATGATAAATCAATAGAAGCCTCTTTAGATGAAACCACTCAATTTGTAAAACAAGAATTATTAAGATTAGAAGATATTAAAAAAGAATATGATTCTCAAATAAAAGTCGCTGTAGATATAGATGATACTATATTAGCAACCAAAGAGTTAGAAGAATATTACTGGAAGATATTTTTAAAAGAACATCCTGAAATTGATGGTACTAAAGAATATCATTGGGGAGATTTAGAATTAGCCTTATTCTGGAAAGAGCATCGAGAAGATATGGCTTATGGAAAAGTAAAAGCTGGAGTTCCAAAAGCATTTAATAAGATGTTAGAAGATAATTATATAGTTGATTTATTAAGTGCTAGACCAATAGATAAATATGCTTCTTTACTAAAAAAATTATCTGATTATCTTGAAGAAAATAATGTTAATTATAGTCATATTAATTTAGGATTTTATTCTAAAATAGAATTTTTAGTAGAGCATCATTATGATATATTAATAGATAACGAATTAAGACACATCAAGGCTGCTAAAGAATCTGGGATAGCAACTATCTTATATGGACCATTTAATCCGAGTTATGATAGTATTCAGACTGATGATTGGTCCCAAATTCCCTTGCTAGTAGAGCAAATGACTAAGAAAAATAAAGGGTTAAAAAGAAACTAAGACTTTAAATATTAAGTCCTAAAATTCATATATAATCCTAGTATCTATATGATTGCAAATATCTCTACGATGACTAAATTGTTTTTAGTTTAACGAAAAGGGGATTTACAAATTAAAATTTTAATGTTATCTTGAAACAAGAGAGGGCAGTAATATGGCAAGTCAAAGTAAAATTTATCTTTTAAAAGATCGTAAAGACTATGTGAAGAAATTAACTGATGATAAAATTATTAATATCATTGGGACTAAAGGGTCTGGAAAAACAACAAGTGCTAATAAGTATATTGATAATGATAATTACCTGGTCATTAATTGTGATCGTTTATATGATATGCCAACTGATAATGTTCTTGAAGATGATTTTCTCCCTAAAGTAAAAGGGCTTTTAATTAAAAAATATGGTGAAATTTATACTGGAGAAAAGTTTGGAATTTGCTATGATGAAATAGTGAGTTTTGCTAAAGAAAATAAGAAAAATCTCATTATTGAGGGTAATGTCATCTACGATATTAAGCCTATTACTAAACTTAAAGGTACAGTAATAGCTAAAAGAACTAGTGTATTAAAATGCTTTTTAAGAGCGGTTAAAAGAGATTATCCAACTTCCTACTTTTTGAAGTTAGAAATTGAAAAACATGGTCCTATAATGGGGAGAATATCGCGTCTTAAAAATATCATTAAGAGAAGAAAAAGTATTTTTAAAGAATATCATACAATTGAAAACGACATTGGAAAGTTAGAAGAATATGTATCAGGAATTAAATAATGTTAAAATTGAAAGCAAAATTAAATTGAATTATTTTGCTGACATAGGTAGCTATTTAATGCTAGAATAAAGACAAGGAGATCCAATATGAACTACTTAATTTCAGGAACATCTAATTACTTAATTAATAAAGAAATCACTAAGATAATTGGTGCAGAAGAGTATACTAAAGTTGATTACTTAACAACTACTATGGAAGAAATAATTATTGAAGCTAGTTATAATGATTTATTTGCTAGTAAGAAAAATATTATTGTGAAGAATGCTACTTGTTTTAGTGAAAAGAATGATACCGCTACCAAGTTACTAGAAAAGTACTTAGAAAATTCTAATCCTAATACGACTTTAATCTTTATTACTGATAAAGTTAATGAAAAATTAAAAATAGTTAATTTGATGAAGACTAAAGCTCATACTATTATTTTGAAGCCGATGTATGCTAGTGATGCAACTTCTAAATTGATGGAAGAAGTAAAAAATCTTGGCTATACTATTTCCTATGAAGATGCTAAATACATCATTGATGTTTCCCTAAATAACTTTGATATAGCTATGAATAATGTCAATAAAATTTGTCTGTACTATAATAATCCTTGTAAGTTTGTTAGCAGTGATATAAGAGAGTTAACATCATTATCTTTAGATGATAATTTGTTTCGCTTTGTTGACTATGTTATCACTGGCAATTACACCCAAGTCTTTAAAATGCTAGAAGACTTTAAAATTCAAAAGATCGAGCCTTTTATCATCTTTAATATGCTAGCTAGAGAATATCGAAATATGCTTCTAGTAGAAGAGGCTTATCATAGTAAAAATCAAGCTACTTATTTAAGCACTTTAAATTTGCAGAAGTGGCAACAAGATAAACTTCTTAAGAATTGTACTAATTATACTAGAAAATCTTTAGAAGATGAACTAGTTAAGTTAGCGCAAATTGACTTAGATATAAAATCGGGTAAGATAGATAAGAATTTAGCTTTAGAAATGTATCTAGTGAGTCTTAATAATTAGGAGATTTCTTATGAAAAAGAGTTTATTATTTAAAAAAATTGCCAACTATTGGCTTGGTTTCTTGATTGTTTATACACTTGGGGTTGCTATTTTCAGCGTCGGGGGTAATATTATCTTTTTAGCTTTTAATCTAATGGGAATTGGTCTTATGACTTATTTGGAAAATTATCATCTTGTTAAAGAAGATAATGATTACACCGGTATACCCAAAATGCTTAAGACTTATCTCTTCCTTTATATAGCCTTTGTTTTCTTAGCAACTAGTCTTTTTAGAGGTCATAATATCTTGCGTGATTTTAGAAACATTTGGCATGCTGAAGTAAATCTTATCCCCATTACTAATACCTTTAAAGACCTTAAAACTTCTTTTAGCAAAGGCAACTATGATAGTCTTTCTTTACTTATTGGTAACTTCTTACTTTTAACTCCTTTAACTTATCTTTATGCTAAAAATATTAAGAAAAATAATTTCTTTAAGACGACTGGTGCTTGTTTTTTAACAGCAATAATTCTTGAGACTTTTCAATTTTTATGTGGAGTAGGGGTCTTTGATATTGATGATATCATCTTAAATACCCTGGGACCTATAGTCTTTTATCCTTTATTTAACAAAAGTGCCTTAACGAAAGTTCTTGATAATATCCTTAACTTTAAACAAGAGAAAATTACCAAACAAGATTATATTTTTGCTCTTTTGATTGCCATTCCCTTTCTGCTTTTATGTTTGCTTTTAGTCTACGATTATTTCTTTAGACCAGCAGGTTTTGAATGGGAAGTTGTTAAAGAAACGCCGTGTGATAATATTAAAACTTACGCTTTTGATAGTGAATATTACAATTACTATTATGCTTGTAGTAATAATGATGACTTATATTTAGAATATAGAAGTGAATTTTTATGGTTTCATCCTACAACTAGGTATTTAATTAAAGATATAATTGCTAATCCTAGTCTTGATAATAGATTTTCGGCTAGTAGATTAGATGATGAGTACTTTATTAAAGAAAGTAAATATGAAGAGTTAGTCTTAGAGACTAATTATAATCCGGATGATATCAGCTATGACTTAGATAATGATAATATTTCTTTAAAAATTCATAGCCAGGCTATTAACGTCGGCAGCACCGAAGAAAACTACTATTTTGTTATTCCTAAGAACGAAGGAAAAACCATGATTACTTTCAAAATAGAAAAATCAGGGGTAATAGAATATCAAAAATACGAAGTAACAGTAACTAAAGATTTAAAAGTAATAATTAATAAAATTAAATAACATAAGAACTTAGAGTATTAATTCTAGGTTCTTTTTAAATCGGATTTTCCCAATTACTTTGTCTTAATTTTTCCTATAAATGGGTTCTTTTTCCTTTTGTAAGAGCTAGTTGTATGCTATAATACTTCTTGATTGATAAGAAAAGAGTGTTGCTATGAATATTTTTTATCCAGATATCTATGCGAAAAATATTTACACAATTAATTATGATAAATTAAAAGACAAAGGGATAAAATGTCTTGTTTTTGATTTAGATAATACTTTGGTTCCGGTAAAAGCTAAAATGACAACTAGAGAGGTTGAAACCTTTATTAAAAGATTATGCCAAAATAAGTTTACGGTTATTTTAATGAGTAATTCCCCTAAAAAGAGAGTATCTTTATTTAAAAAAAGTCTTGATATTCCTGTATTTTCTTTTTCTATGAAACCTTTAAAGAGAAAGTATAAAAAAATGCTTAAAGAGTATGGCTTTGACTTAAGTGAAGTAGCTTGTATTGGGGACCAAATAATGACGGATATTTGGGGGGCTAACAGAATGGGCTTTACCTCTATCTTAGTGGATAAAATGACTAAAGAAGATTTTAAATGGACCAAGTTAAATCGGGTACTAGAAAGTTTAATCTTAAAGCATTTTCATCACAAAAAACGTTTTACTAAAGGAGAGTATTATGAGTAAGAAATGTATTGGCTGTGGAGCTATTTTACAAAATACCGATAAGAATAAGAATGGTTATACGCCTAAATTAGAAAATAAATACTGTATGCGTTGTTTTAGAATGGCTAATTACGGAGATTTTACAGCTACTAGACCAGAAAAAAATAACGAGAAAATTATAAGTATTGTCAATTCGGCGGAAGAATATTGTTTCTTTTTAGTGGATGCTACTAATATCAGTAGAGAAGTAATTACCATTTATGATAGTATTAAGACCAGAAAATGTCTCCTTTTAACTAAGATTGACCTTTTACCTTTAAATATCCAAGTAAATAATTATCTTAAGAATTTTAAGAATATTTATCATATTAAAGAAGAAGTTTATCCCCTAAGTTCTCTAAAGAAAGTTAATGTTAATAAAATCTTAAAGATAATGGATGATTTAAGTCTTAAGAAAGCTTATGTCTTAGGATGCACCAATGCTGGTAAATCCACTTTAATTAATACGATGTTAAATAATCCCACTATAACGACTAGTAGAGTTCCTAATACGACTCTTGATTTTATTAACCTTTATATTGAAGATAAAATATTAACTGATACTCCGGGTTTTTCCTTAAAAGAAACACCTTTTACTACCGATAAGAAGTATCTTAAGAAGTTAGACTACAAAGAAAGAATTAAGCCTTTAACTTATCAGACTAAAGAGACTACTAATCTTGTTATTGAAAATACTTATCGTCTAGCTAATTTTGGACTTAATAGTATTACGACTTACTTTAATAATAATATTGAGATTAAAAGAGATTTTAAAGCTAATGATGAGTATTTTGAAGTCAAGATTATGGCTAATACTGATATCGTGATAAAAGACTTGGGCTTTATTAATGTTAAGAAACCTTGTCCTCTAAGAATGAGTAAAAACTTAGAAGAGTTAGTTGAATTTAGACCATCTTTAATAGGGGGCCGGGATGAGTAAAATTCATGTAATGAGTGATAACCTCGCTAATAAAATAGCAGCCGGCGAGGTTGTTGAACGCTCCTCATCGGTAGTTAAAGAACTTGTTGAAAATGCGATTGATGCTGGTAGCTCTATTATCACCATTGATTTAGTAAACGGGGGCTTAAACGGGATTACAATTACTGATAATGGTTGTGGAATGGAACATGATGATGCTATTTTATCCTTTCAAAGACATGCTACTTCTAAACTTTTAAGAGAAGATGATTTATTCTTCATTTCTACTTTGGGATTCCGTGGCGAGGCTTTACCATCTATTGCTTCCGTTTCCGAGGTTGACCTAGTAACGTGTGCTACTTCTCTTGGCACCCATTTGCATATCAAAGGTGGTCATTTAGAAATTGAGGAACCAGCAGATAAAAGAATCGGTACCAGAATTAGTATTAAAAATCTTTTCTATAATACGCCGGCTCGTTTAAAATACTTAAAAAGTGAACCAACCGAGTTAGCTAATTGTGTTTCTTATATTGAAAAAATTGCGTTATCATATCCTGGGATTAAGTTTACTCTTAATAATAATGACCGTCTTGTGGTGAAGACTAGTGGTTCTGGTAACTTAAAAAAAACTATTCATGAGATTTATGGTTTACAAGTATCTTCTAAATTAATTGAAATCAAAAATAGTAATGATGATTATGATATCAGAGGGTTTATCTGTAAACCGGAAATTCTTAAGTCTAATCGTAATCATATGATTACAATCGTAAACGGGAGAGTAATTCGTAATAATGATTTAAATAGAGCCATTAATGATGCTTATTATACCTATAAACCCGATAGCAAATATCCGATAGTCGTTATTAATATTGAGACTGATCCCACCTTAATTGATGTTAATATTCATCCGACTAAACAAGATATTAAATTTAGTAAACAAGAAAGTCTTTATAATTTGATTACGAAGACTATTAAAGATGCTTTATATCAAAATCTCTTATTACCTAGTGCGATGGAAAGATTAAAGGCTACTACGGATATTATGTCTAAAAATGAGATTAATTCCATTATTGAAGATAAGATTAATCTAGATAATAGTAAAGAAGATAATTCTTTAGAAGAAAGTATCCAAGACCAAAAAGGAACGCAAGAAGAATTTGAATTTAGTGTTCAAGAAGAAAAAACGCCTTATAATGGGGAAGAAGAAAAAGAAAATTCTGATGATAAGAAGCCTCTTAATAAAATTAAACTTTTGAATTTGCATCCGATTGGAGCCATTAATTTAACATTTATTGTTGCTCAAGGCGATGATGGGCTTTATCTAATCGATCAACATGCGGCTCATGAACGAATTAATTATGAGAAAGTTTTGAAGTATTTTCAAGAAGAGAAGATTGTTACGACTCCTCTTTTAGTACCTATTCCTTTAGAATTAACTCCTACGGAATATATTTTAGTCGGGAAGAATTTGGATCTCTTAAAGAGTATGGGGTTTGTTTTAGAAGAGTTTGGACTTAATACTTATATTTTTAAAGAACATCCTATTTGGTTTAAAGAAGGTTTTGAAGAAGAGGGACTGCGTAGAGTAATAGATATGGTTATTAAGAGTGGACCTAACTTTGATGTGATGAAATTCCGTGACCGGGCAGCAGCAATGTTAGCCTGTAAGATGTCGATTAAAGCTAATATGAGTATTTCTCTAGAAGTTATGCAGCATCTTCTTAATGATTTAGCTCTTTGTGATAACCCTTATAACTGTGCGCATGGAAGACCTACTATCATTAACTTTAGTAGTTATGACTTAAATAGAATGTTTAAACGAATTATGAATTAAGATTCTTTAGAAAGGAAAATTTATGATTATATGTGTTGTCGGACCAACGGCGGTTGGGAAAACGGCTTTGTCGATTGCCCTTGCTAAAAAGTATAATGCCATTATTATTAATTGTGATGCTATGCAAGTCTATAAAGGACTAGATATTGGCACGGCTAAGGTAACTAAAAAAGAGCAAGAAAACATTCCTCACTATCTTTTAGACTTTGTAAGTGTCAAAGAAAATTATACGGTTTATGATTATCAAAAAGATGCTCGTAAAATCTTAGCCGAAAATAAAAATCGTAATATTATTATGGTCGGGGGTACGGGTCTTTACTTAAAAAGTGCTTTATATGACTATCGTTTTAGTGAAGAAGAAAAGACGTCTTTTGATAAGTATAGTAAGCTAACTAATGAAGAATTATATGCTTTGTGTCTAAAAAAAGATAAGAATTGTAATATTCATATTAATAATAGAAAAAGATTAGAAAGATTTTTAGATAGAAAAGAAAGTACTGTGGTTCCATGTAAACCTTTATATGAGTTTTATACTATTGGTCTTACCACTAAAAGAAGTACTCTTTATGATAAAATTAATAACCGCGTCGATAAGATGATTAAAGATGGGCTTATTTTAGAAGCAAAAAAGTTCTATGATGAAAAGGTCTTTAGTAAAGCTCTTTTAACAGGAATTGGTTATAAAGAGTTATATCAGTATTTTGATAATAAAATAACTTTAGAAGATGCTATCGAACTTATTAAGAAAAATAGCCGTCATTATGCTAAAAGACAGTATACTTGGTTTAATCATCAGATGAATGTTACTTGGTTTAATACTGATTATGAAGACTTTAATAAAACTATCTTGGAAGTAGAAAATTATCTTGAAAGAGAAGAGTTAAAGAAAAATACCAAATAATATCCAGAAAAAAGACAATAAATGATAGTAAACTTGCGAAAAAAAGAGTAAAATAAGAAAAGGTGATTGATATGCGATTATTTGTAATAGGGGGTAAAAGTGGTAGTGGTAAATCAACATTAGCTAAATTAATCAAAGAACATTATAATAAATTAGGCGAAAAGACCATTATTACCGAATTTTCTAAGTATCTAAAACTCTATGCCTATGAGATGATTTCTTGGCCTTGGGATTTGGAACATAAACCCCGTTTGTTCTTACAAAATATGGGCGAAAAAGTTCGAAGAGAGTTTGGTTATGATTTCTTTATAAAAAGAGTCTTTGATGATATTGAAATCTTTAAAGATTATTTTGATAATGTAGTAATTGATGATGCTAGATTAGTAGAAGAAATTAAAGAAAGTAAATTTAGATATCCAGATTGTATTACTATTTACATTGAATCAAATGAAGATAATGGTTTAACCGAAGAAGAAAAAAATCATATAACGGAAAAAAATCTTGATGATTATTATGATTTTGATTATAATATTAGGTATATTTCTTTAGAAAAGTTAACTAAAGAGTTAGAAAGTATTTTGGAGGAAGTAAAATGAATTTAAGAAGTGCATATATTAATTTTTTTGTTAGTAAAGGACATAAACAAATTCCTAGTGCGCCCGTAGTGCCCGAAAATGACCCATCAGTTTTATTTAATACGGCTGGTATGCAACCCCTTATTCCTTATTTAATGGGGGAGGCTCATCCTTATGGTAAGAGACTTTGTGATTATCAAAAATGTGTTCGTACTAATGACTTAGAAGAAGTAGGGGATACTACTCATCATACTTTCTTTGAAATGTTAGGTAATTGGTCTTTAGGCGATTATTTTAAAGATGAAGCTATTTCTTGGAGTTTTGAATTTTTAACTAAAGTTTTAAATATTCCGGTTAGTAAGCTTGCCGTTACAGTATTTGCTGGTAATGATGATATTCCTTTTGATGAAGTAAGTTATAATAAGTGGTTAAGTTTAGGTATCCCAGCTAGTAGGATTGTTAAGACTACCGAAGATAATTTCTGGATAGCAGGGACTTCTGGTCCTTGTGGTCCTGATACAGAAATCTTTTACTTTCGTAGTGATGATGAGGTTCCTGAAGAATATGATTTAGATGATAATCGTTGGGTAGAAATCTGGAATAATGTCTTTATGCAATATTATAAAGATCAAAATGGTATTTCCGAATTATCGCAAAAAAACGTTGATACCGGTATGGGAATTGAAAGAACGACGGCTATTTTAGAAGGCGTTAATGATAATTACCTATCAAGTATTTGGACTAATATTATTAAAAAAATTGAAGAAATATCCCATCTTACTTATGCTGGTAATGAAAAATCTATGCGTATTATTGCCGATCATTTACGTACAGCGGTCTTTATTTCAGCCGACCCCGCTGGTATTAAACCTAGTAATACCGACCAAGGCTATATTTTAAGAAGATTGATTCGCCGTGCTATTAGACATGCGAGAAACCTAAATATTGATCTTAATAGCGATTGGGATATTGAAATAGCTAAGATTATTTTGGCACAATATCAACCCTATTATCAAGAATTAATTGATAACGAGAATGCTGTTTTTGATAATTTAACTAGCGAAAAGAAAAAATTTAGCCGTACTTTAGAAAAGGGCTTAAAAGAATTTGCTAAATTAACAGATGGTAAACAAATCGTTGATGGCGAGACGGCTTTTCACTTATTTGATACTTTTGGGTTTCCTTTAGAGCTTACTTGCGAAATGGCTGCGGAAAAGGGCTTGCAAGTTGATACGAAAGACTATAAAAGACGTTTCAAAGCTCATCAGGACCTATCAAGAACCGCTTCAGCGGGCAAATTTAAGGGTGGTCTAGCGGGTAATAGTGAGATTGAAACTAAATACCATACGGCAACACATTTACTTAATGCCGCCTTAAAAGTGGTGCTAGGACCAACTGTTCATCAAAAAGGGTCTAATATTACAGATGAAAGAATGCGTTTCGACTTCAGTTGCGACCATAAATTAACCGAAGAAGAAAAGAAACAAGCTGAAGATTTAGTTAATAAATGG